>QNCV01000091.1 GCA_003645845.1 Fidelibacterota bacterium
CCCTTTTGTGTGATATGCGTATATATTTCCGTTGTTTTTGAGCTGTTGTGCCCTAATAACTCCTGAATATATCTCAAATCTGATATTAGGCATGCCATCTCATTTTCCGTTACCGTTGGTTTTAATTTATGTAGTTTCCGCTCTTTTGCAACAAAAAATATCAACCTGTCAGGTTTATTCAGTTTTGCTATACCGGGATAGATTACCTTAAGAAACCTGACAGGTTTATTAGATTTTTTCACCCCGGAGTGATTATCCAATGAAATCTGACAGATTGATTCCGGCTGTGTCTCTCACGTTTCAAGTTCCATCAGTTACTCAGACCTGACGAATCCGGAACCGAATGAATTCGGTGTTGGGTTTGGTTTGAGTTTGCATCCCCCGAATACTTCACCGGTTCCGTATAAGTATTCTCTGAGAAAGTCTCGGTTTGGAAGTATGGTAGCCAATCTATCCTGTTACTATGAGTCGTAAACAATTCCCATTGGATTCGTCGGGCAGGGGGCGTAACGACGCAGGAGCGTCGTGACGAGTGGGAAATGCGCGAATCCCCAGATAATATTCAAAAAACCACCGATAATCGCCAGCTAACGATGTTTCATACCATCACATCATCATTTACATGATTACTTTAAACTTTATACTTTATACTTTAAACTTTGAACTTTGAACTTTGAACTTTGAACCAGTTCCTACCAGTTCTCTCCCAGAACCTCAAAATGGGCTTGCGGATGAGCGCAGGCCGGGCAGATTTCAGGGGCTTCCGTTGCTTCGATGATGAAACCGCAGTTCATACAGCGCCAGACCACCGGTTCGTCCTTTTTGAAAACCTTGCCGTCTTCAATGTTTTTTGCCAGATCGTTATACCGTTTTTCATGCTGTTTTTCAGCAATGGAGACTGCGTCAAACACATCGGCGATCTGATCGAACCCTTCTTCACGGGCGGTCTTCGCGAAACCGGGATACATATCGCTCCACTCTTCATGTTCGCCCGCGGCGGCGGCTTTCAGGTTATCCAGTGTGCTGCCGATGACCCCCGCCGGAAAAGCGGCCTTTACCTCGACCGTGCCCCCTTTCAGGAATTTGAAAAAGCGTTTGGCGTGTTCACGTTCCTGATTAGCGGTTTCTTCAAAGATTTCCGCAATCTGGCGATAGCCCTCTTTGCGCGCCTTCGAGGCAAAATAGGTATAGCGGTTGCGGGCCTGTGATTCACCGGCAAAAGCGGTGAGCAGGTTTTTTTCCGTCTGACTTCCTATAAAATCCATTTCTATTTCCTCTGTTGATTAATCATGTTACTTTACAATATTATTAAAATATTTCAAAATATGAAGGAAAAACTTGTCGCAAAATACCGTTTTTATACCAGTGACGATTTGCATTTTTGCTAATTGTTGAGTAATCCGCTCAAACGCGCATAAATTTGCTGATTGTAAATATCTCTGAAATTGATTGCGTCCAGTGTGAGCGGCACGATTTTCCTCAGATGTTTCTTTTCCGATTCCCAGGAATTTAAGATTCCTTCCGCCGTAACCGAGCGGGTAAAGAAGTGGTGGCGGCGAATCAGATTGTGCAGCAAGAGATAATCGGCGTCGTTCAATTCATCCGTCCGGACGTAGTCCGTGTTAATGAAACTGAAATCGTGGTCATTTTTTCGGTAAAGGTAGGCAACGCCTCCGGTCATTCCGGCGCCGAAATTGTTGCCGGTTTCGCCGAGAACAATTACTATTCCGCGGGTCATATATTCGCAGCAGTGATTGCCGACACCTTCGACCACGGCCGTTGCGCCGCTGTTTCGGACAGCGAACCGTTCGCCCGCCCTCCCGGCGGCGAACAGGGTTCCGCCCGTTGCTCCGTAAAGCGTAACGTTTCCGATAATGGTGTGATTTTTCTCGTGTTGCCGGATCATTTTGGGCAGCCGGATAGCAATCAGACCGCCGCTCATTCCCTTGCCCACATAGTCATTTGCCACGCCCCGCAGATTCAATTCGATTCCGTCACAGAGAAAAGCGCCCAGGCTTTGACCGGCGACGCCATCCAGTTTATAACGAATTAATCCTTTGAAATTGCCCCGGTCGAATAAGCGGGCCAATTCTCCGGCCATACGGGTTCCGATGGAGCGGTCTGTGTTGGAGACTTTGCGGGTTACTACAGCCTGGCCATGAGTCAGCAGCGCGGTGCGGACTTCATCGATGACCGAATCGTCGAAATGAGGTGTAGACTGTTTCGAAGTCCTGCTAACCTTTGTTTTGTAATTTTCAACCGGTTTGTCATCATGATTTCCATGAATGATTCCGGACAGGTCCACGCCCCGGTTGTGCAGGAAATCTCTGAGGGCCGGATTCAGCTTCAGCCGGTAACTCCGACCGATAATATCATCCATTTTTGCAGCGCCCATTTCGGAGAGATGTTTTCGGATATTCAGAGCGACGGCGTTGAAATAGTTGCGAATATGCTCCGGTTTCCCTCTGAATAATTTTTGCAGTCGTTCATCCTGGGTGGCGATGCCCACCCTGCATGTATTCAGGTGGCATTTGCGATCCATGATGCAGCCAATGGCAATCAGAGCCGCAGTTCCAAAATCATACTCCTCCGCACCCAGTAAAGCGGCGATAATGACATCGCGGGCGCCGATCAAACCACCGTCGACGCGTAAAATGACTCGGTCGCGCAATCGATTGGCTGTGAGCGCCTGATGGGTTTCGGCTAGTCCGATTTCCCAGGGAAAGCCCACGTGTTTCTGTGAGCCCATTGGGGCTGCGCCGGTTCCGCCGTCTGCTCCTGAAATCAGAACGATATCGGCGCCGGCCTTGACAACACCGCAGGCTACCGTTCCCACACCGGGCTGGGCAACCAGTTTGACGGATACAGGCACCCGGGGATTGACCTGCTTCAGGTCAAATATCAACTGGGCGATGTCTTCGATGCTGTAAATGTCGTGATGAGGTGGGGGTGATATCAATTGCACTCCGGGAGTTGAAGAACGGGCTTGCGCAATCATCACGGAAACTTTGTGTCCCGGCAGTTGTCCGCCCTCGCCGGGCTTGGCGCCCTGGGCTATTTTTATCTGTATTTCCTGAGCCGCTGCCAGATAATCGACGGTGACGCCGAACCGTCCGCTGGCGACCTGCTTTGTGTGGGAGTTGGCCGAGAGATCCGGGTTGCTATGGGCGTAACGATCCGGAGGCTCGCCGCCTTCGCCTGTGTTGCTCCGACCGCCGATAAGCGTCATTCCTTTTGCCAGTACGCGATGGGCTCCGTCGGATATCGAGCCGAAAGACATTGCGCTGCATCCGAAACGGGCAAGAATATCCGTTGCCGGCTCAACCTGTTTAAGGGGAATGTCGGATTTTGAGTTGATGGAAAAAACATCGCGGAAGTGGACAATCTTCCGGTTCACCGCTGCATCCGTGGAAGCATTCACGGCCACTTTCCGGATTTGCTTAACAATATCCGGCGAAAAAGCGTGTTGTTCGCCGTTTTTCCGATGCCGAAAAAAACCGCGATCCTCCAGTTCGGTCCTGTCCGTTCCGAATGCATCCTTGTGGCACTCCATCAGGTACTGGCGAATCTGCGGAATGCCGATGCCACTGGTGACACATTCGATTGACGGCATATAGGCTTTGATTAGTTTTTGTGACAGACCGATAGCGTGAAACAGCATGCTTCCGTGGTAACTGGCGACCGTGGAAATTCCCATTTTTGACATAATCTTTAACAGGCCTTTTTCCAGGGCCCGACGATAATTGCCCATCCGTTCCGCCCAGTCCTCATCGGCAAAATATTCCCGGATGAGTTCATAGGCCATATAGGGATAAACGGCGCTTGCTCCCATTCCGATCAGGCAAGCCACATGGTGATCTTCAACCACATCGCCAGTGATGCAGATCAGTGAAACCCGGCTGCGTATCCGTTGCTCGCTGAGGTAATGGTGGACGGCCGATACCATCAGCGCCATGGGAATCGGCAGCGTCGTTTCGTTGAGGTTTTCATCGCTCAGGAAAATCAGTTTGCAACCGTTTTCTATTGCTTCCGCACATTCCCGTTTGATCCGTTGCAGCTGTTCTTCAAAATTGCAATTCAGGGGAATGTGACAGAGAATTTTTTTATGGGGAAACCAGTCGTGGTTTTGCATAAGTACCCGAATTTCCCGCGGCGAAAGCACCGGACTTTCCAGTTTTATGGCTCCGTTAAAACGCGGCTCTTTTGCCAGTAAATTTTCTTCACTACCCAGGAACAATGATAAGCTGGTGACAAGTTTTTCCCTGATCGGATCAATGGGGGGGTTGGTTACCTGGGCAAAACTCTGTTGAAAATAATCGTATAAACGATGGTATTGAGAAGAGAGAACCGCCGGTGGAGTATCGTTGCCCATGGAACCGATCGGCTCCTGTCCGGTATTTGCCATGGGAACCAGGATATGACTCAGGTCTTCCAGACTCCAGCCGAAGGCCCGGCGCAAACGCTTATCGAAACCGCCGGCGGGGAGCGCAAAGTCACCGAATTCCGCCTCAATGTCACCCCGCTCCAGCGCCATAAAATTTTTACGGATCAGTTCGGAATAGGGACCGCCGGAAGCGACCCGGGTCTTAATCGTCCGGTCGTCAATTATACCGCCGCCATCCAAGGCAAGTCCGAATATTTCACCGGAGGTCATGTGATGGTGAACCACTAGATTTTCGTCGGCAATATCGACGACTCCGGCTTCCGACGCCATGATAACCAGGCCGTCCTTGGTAATCGAATATCGCAGAGGTCGCAGACCGTTTCGGTCGAGTTTTGCGCCTACGAAGTCTCCATCGGTAAATACAACGGCGGCGGGGCCGTCCCATGGTTCCATATAATTTTCATGATAGATATAAAAGTCCCTCAGGGCCGGCGGGAAATTCCTGTCGTTGTATGGTTCGGGAATCAGCATCATAATACTGTGAAACATGCTCCGGCCGCTCCTGGACAGAAATTCGAAGGCATTGTCCAGGCTGAAGGAATCACTGCCGGAATTGGAAACAATCGGTTTAAGCGTATCCAGATGCGAATTCCAATAGGATGAACGGAGTTCCTTCTCCCGGGATTGCGACCACAAACGGTTCCCTTTTATCGTATTGATTTCGCCGTTGTGCGCAATCATGCGAAAGGGCTGGGCCATATTCCAACTGGGATTTGTATTGGTCGAAAAGCGTTCGTGAAACAGCGCCACCCGGGCGATATAATCGGGATCGGTAAGATCGGGATAGAACTGATCGATCTGATTGGCGGTCATCAACCCTTTGTATACAATCGTTTTCGAGGATAGCGAACAGATAAAACTATCGGTATCCCAAGCCTTTATTTTGTTTTCTATTGCCCGCCTCAACAGATACAGATGAGATTCCGGATTCCGTTTAGCAGAGGCGGGAAGTGTCATGAAAAACTGGACGATCCCGGGGCAGGTTTTGCGGGCTGTTTCGCCCAAAACCTGATGATTAACCGGCACATTACGGTAACCGATATATTTACTTTCATATTTGCGGCACAGCTCGGCGAAGCTTTTTTCCAGGCGTTTGAATTTGCCTCTGTTTGTAAAAACAACGCCGATTGCCAGAGTTTCGTCGGGTTTAATGGTATAGTTGAATTTCTGTTTAAGTATTTTCTGAAAATAATTGCGCGGGATGTCGGTAAGAATTCCACTCCCGTCGCCGGTCCGGCTATCGGCGGATTTTGCGCCGCGATGAGTCAAACGCTTTAGTGCTTCAATCGCCAGAGTAACGATCTCATGGCTGGGTTCGCCGGATATCCGCGCAATGAATCCCGTTCCGCATGAATCGTGATATTTTTCCGGATCGTAAAGGGTTGTTTTTATTTCGGTATTTCCCATAATAATTTTTCGTGATTTATGAAGTGTTCAATTTGTCGCACCGACTGTTCCGATTTACGCACTACGGCTTCTTCCGTATTGAATGCATTATGCGGGGTTTGAATTACGTTCGGGTAATTTGCCAGTTCGCGGACGATCTTCAATTCCGGGTTTTTAACCTCAGTGCCTGTGCGTAAGGCCATTCCCAGTTCATTTTCAAAGGGGTAAACATCCATGGCAACTCCGCCCAGAATACCTTCATCGAGCAGACGTTTTATATCTGATGGAATGGACTGCTCGCCGCGGGCAATATTGATAAACAGTGCGCCGGGTTTGGCGTTTTTCAGTTTTTTGTAATTGAAATAGCCGGTGTTCTCGGGGGTCAGGTTCATGGCAGTGACTATAATGTCCGCCATGCTTACTTTATCCTCAAAATTTACATAGTCAACGTCATCATGCTTCTTAACGATATCGACACCGTAAACGGTCATGTCCAGTCCGCGGCCAATACGGACAATTTCATATCCAATATTACCGACGCCTACAACCAGCAGCACCTTGTTCTGAACTTCCCGGCCGGTGATACCGTCGCGGTCAAATGAGGAAAATTGCTTTATCTGGACGGGTAATTTCCGGGTCAGCGCCATCCAGAGCAGCATGGCCTGCTCGGCGACAGAGCGATTGCAATACAAGGGCAAATAGCCAAAATGAACCGTGGGTTTTGCTTTCCTGCGCAAAGTTTTGTAATAATCATAACCGGTGCTGCGACTCAGAAAGGCTTTGACCTGATTCAGCCATTCATCGGGAACAATGGTTTGAGTGCGAGTGCTGATGATATCTGCCGGTGGGTCGGTATGATTGCATTCCTGGATGGTTTTATAGGTGAATCCGGCCTTAACCGATGACGGCAGGAAATGCCGCAGTTGCCGCTCTTCTTCTTCAAAGGCTTCGTAAAAATAGACGTCGTACTTCATATTATCTTTAGATTATTAATGATTCAAGGCCATTTCGGAAGCGCTTTAGACCTTCCCGGAGATTTTGCATGCTGTTGGCATAGGAAAACCGGACATAGTTTTCCATCCCGAACGCCGAGCCGGTAACAACAGCAATATGCACTTTTTCCAGTAAATAGATACAGAAATCGCCGGTATTAACAATGCCTTTTGTATTGTTCTGAATATAGTAACCGACATTGGCCATGGTATAAAAAGCGCCTTTCGGGAGTGTACAGGATACATGGGGTATTTTATTGAGTTCCTCTACGAGGAATTTACGGCGTTCGTCGAAATCCCGACACATTTTCTCAATGCTTCCGTTTTCTCTGGTTAACGCCGCAACCGAAGCCATTTGGGTAAAGGAGGTAACGCAGGATACGGTGTGTCCCTGAAGACGGGTGGCGGCTTTGATGATGTCAATCGGCCCGGCCGCATATCCCATGCGCCAGCCGGTCATGGCAAAGGCCTTGGATACGCCGTTAATCACGATTGTCCGTTGCTTGGCAGCGTCTGAGATTTGAGCGATGGAATAGTGTTTCTCACCGTCATAGATTAATTTTTCATAGATTTCGTCGGAAATGATCAGAATATTGTGTTTGATACAAATATCGGCAATGGCTGCCAATTCTGATTTGGTGTAGACTGCACCGGTGGGATTATTGGGTGAATTCAGAATTAAGACTTTCCCTTGATTTAATCGCGACAGGGTTTGATTCAGCTGATCGGCGGTAATTTTAAAGGCGTTGGATTCGTCTGCCGGAAGATAGACGGGAATTCCACCAGCCATCACTACCTGTGACGGGTAGCTGACCCAGTAAGGCGCAGGAATGATAACCTCATCACCCGGATTGCAAAGGGTCATCAAAACAGTTGCGATGGCGGCCTTTGCTCCGGGTGAGACCAGGATTTCACCGGGACTGTAGTTCAGATCGTTGTCATTTTTCAATTTGGTGACAATGGCGTTCCGTAATTCGGGAATTCCGGCAGCGGCCGTATATTTGGTAAAATTATCGTCGATTGCCTGAATTCCGGCTTTTTTGATATATTCCGGAGTATTGAAATCGGGTTCACCGACACCAAAATTAATCACGTCAATCCCTTTGACGGTCATCTCCCGGGCTTTGGCATGCATGGCCAGCGTCGGGGAGGGTTTTATGGCTTTCGCTCGATTGGAAATGATATCCGACATATCCGAACTCCCGTGTCAAAATTGTTGGATAAAATACAAAATTATGGATTAAATGATAAGAAAAAACCTGTTTCAGCATCGGGACATTCCCCAAAAACTAACATATTTTATTGTTAAGTAGTATATAAATAAAGAGATAACAGATTTAGCAAATGGAAATGTCCGATTTCAGATGAAAATTGGAGGCGCTTCTGAAGAGTTTAGAGGGATATTGGACAAAATAGATATTGAAGTCCGTGAATCCTGCGGTGAAATTAATATGTCTCTTTTACTGTGGTGCAAGCTTAGGAATGTTTGGGAGCACATCGCACCTTACTTCTCGTCACGATGCTCCTGCGTCGTGACGGTCTGCATTAAGGTTTCAGGTGTTCCAAAAATTTTTTTGGGGGAGATGTCCTTTTATTTTTAGATTTGGGTTTTTCAAAAAATACAAATAGCTTAACACAATGAATATACCTGACAATAAACAACAATTCCAACAGGCCGTAGAAGCATTTTTAGAACTGGCTTCTGTCAATCATATTGAACCAGATTTTCGAA
>QNCV01000092.1 GCA_003645845.1 Fidelibacterota bacterium
AACTCCGCTATTCTGGCTCTGATTTTCTGTTGTAATTGGATCAGAGCGAACATATTCATAAATGCGGCTTTATAAGCATCGTTGGACCTGAAGCGGACATTGGTATTGAGATACAAAGTATCATTTTCACCTTTTAATAGGCGGCACCAGATGCTTTGCAGACAGGCGGGATCATAACAGGTGTTGTCTTCCCATACTTTCCAGGTAATGGCCTGAGCGCGTCGGGTATAGGGGACTTTGGCCAACTTCCGGGCGATCAGTTCGATTTGATCAATGGGTTTTTCAATTCCTGGCACAATATAATTAAAAAGCCGCTGGTGATATGTGTATTCCCATTTTGTGTCGTCGGGATCATTGGCGTCCCGGACGCAGTGATCTTTGATACCTTCGACGACCTCCAACACATATTCCTGCAAATCTTCCAGCCCGCCGGGCATGTCGCGATGAATCATCGGTTCTGCCAGAGGATCATGGATAACGACAGTCATTGAACAATCTTTGCTGGGCGGATCATCCGGTTTGTCGTACTCGGTTTTAATATCACAACCTTTTCGATACACTTCTAAAACCGATTTTTCCCAGGCTTCGGCAAGCGAATTGCCCTCAACGAATAATACAGGAATATGTCCCTCCATCACCGCTCCTTCATTTTGGTTAAAAAAGCGTAGTGAATATAAGAGAATATTTTCAAAAATGGAAAGATGGAGAAAAACCTTCCAAAGGTTTATTCGGTTGTTTTCGGATTTTGTGAATTCCTTTAATGCTCGTTACAGAGCAAAGATCAGCGACCAATAATACCGATCAGTCAGGTAAGAATCAGTAAAAATCAAATCTAAATCACTAACAACCCTGCAGGTAAGACAGGACCGGGAAAACCGAAAAGTATAATCCATAAGCCGGACTTATTCAATCGAAGAGACGGTGTTATCCGGCAAATTTTTAAAATAATTGTACAGGGTTTTCCAGGTCTCTTTCAATCCCTGACTAACGACTTTGGTATGGCCGGTGACGGGCATAAAATTCGTATCGCCGTTCCATCGGGGAACAATATGAATATGCAGATGCTCTTTCAGACCGGCGCCTGCAACTTCGCCGTAATTTATACCGATGTTAAATCCCTGGGCGTTCAGATGCTTTGTCAGTGCTTTCTGGCAATGTGCGATTAAATTCATTAGTTCTAGTTTTGTCATATCATCCAGTTCACTGATTTCCGATGTATGCTGATTAGGAGCAATCATGAGGTGACCGTTATTATAGGGATAATAATTCATCATCACCATGGCATTATTGCTTCGATAAAGCACCAGGTTGACGGTATCTTTTTTCTCATGCAGATATCTACAGAAAAAACAGTCTTCCTCTTTCGGACCCTTGATATATTCAATCCGCCAGGGCGCCCAAAGCCGCTTCATAATGTCTAATGCTCCTCTTCGAGTTCCCGTTTGTGCTCTGCTACAACTTTTTCCTGGATTTCGCGGGGCATCGGTTCATAATGAGAAAAGGACTGTTTATGCATACCTTTTCCCTGGGTCATAGATCGCAGGGAAGTACTGTAGCGATAGAGTTCAGTCAAAGGAACTTTTGCCTTGATTTTCTGGAACGCTCCTTCAGCATTCATGCCCTGAATTTTTCCACGGCGTACAGAAATATCGCCCATGATATCACCCATAAATTCTTCAGGGACGATAACCGTCAGATCATAGATCGGTTCAAGCAGAATTGGATCCGCCGCCATAAAGGCCTCTTTAAAAGCGCCTTTTCCCGCAATCTGGAAAGCGATATCCTTGGAATCGACCGGGTGCATCTTTCCATCATAGAAGTTTGCTTTCACGTCAGTAACTGTATATCCGGCGAGAATACCTTCTTCGCAAGCGGCTTTGACACCTTTTTCCACAGAAGGTACAAAGACACGGTCAACATTCTGACCAACAAGGGTATTTGTAAATTCGACTCCGGTGCCCCGTTCTGTGGGTTCAACCGTCATCCAGACTTCGGCAAACTGGCCGGCGCCGCCGGATTGTTTTTTGTGACGGTATTTTGAATCCGCCTTTTTCCGGATAGTTTCCCGATAGGGAATACGAGGCGGTAATTGATTGACTTCGACGTTGAATTTTTGTTTCAGTCTTTCCAGTAAGATCGTTAGATGTAATTCACCCTGTCCTGAGAGAATTGTCTGTTTCAATTCCGGATCATAGTGAAATGTTGCAGTGGGGTCTTCGTCGGTGAGAGTTTGCAGACCGGCGTTGATTTTTTCTTCGTCGTCACGGGATTTCGGTTCAATGGCAACCTGCAACACCGGTTCGGGAAGATCTATTTTCGGAAAGGTGATTGGAGATTTCGAATCACAGAGTGTATCATTGGTATGAGTATTTTTCAACTTAACGACGGTTCCGATATCACCGGCATGCAGATGCGCCACTTCATATTTCTCTTTTCCGTTTGCGACGAAAATCTGGTTAATCCGTTCGTAGTTTCCGGTATTTGTATTTAACAAATCAATACCTGACCGAACACTGCCTGACATTACTCTGAAGTAGGACAATTCGCCGATATGTTTTTCACTGGTGGTTTTAAAGATCAGAAGGGAGGTCGGTTCGCTGTCATCAATTTTTCGTTCTACGGTATTGTCTTTGTAATTACCGCTGATTTTTCCGCGAAAGTCCGGTTTCGGCCCGTAATTGACGATGGCGTCAAGTAAGGTAGAACAGCCGACATTCTGATAAGCAGAAGTTGTAAACACCGGGAAAATACTCCGTGAGATAATGGCATTGGCCAAACCATTCATCAATTCAGTTTCAGTCAGCGTGCCCTCCTCAAAGAATTTCTCAAGAAGAGCATCGTCGGATTCCGCTACAAATTCGGTAATCTGCTCCCGTAATTTTTCAACTTCTTCCTTCAAATCGGCAGGCACGTCCTGCTCGGTTGCTTTGCCCTTTCCGTCTTTTGAAAATTTGAACATTTTGTTTTTCAGAACATCGACAACAGCATCGAAATCAACACCCTGGTTTACCGGAATCTGAAAAGGAACCACCTGATTGCCGAAGGATTCACGCATTCCTTCCAGAGTTTTTTCGAAATTGGCGTGTTCCTTATCAAGCATGTTAACGACAAAAAAGACCGGCAGCCGATCCTCTTTGGTATATTTGAAAACCAATTCGGTTCCTAACTCTACACCGGATTGGGCATGCACAACTATCAGCCCGAGATCAACAACCGTAGTTACGGCTTTCGATTCACTGATAAAATCCAGGTAGCCCGGGGTATCAATGATATTGATTTTGGTTTTATTCCATTCAGCATGCAGCAGGGAGGCTGAAATAGAAAATTTACGGGATATTTCATCCTCGTTGTAATCCGATACGGTTGTCCCGTCGTCGATCCTACCGAGACGATTACTTCCGCCGGAAGTATAAATCATGGCTTCCACCAGCGATGTCTTTCCTGCAGATGCATGACCAAGAACAGCTAGATTGCGTATTTCATCTGTTTGAAATTCCTTCAAAATTATTCCTCCTTAATGTTCATCAAATGTGATATGTGATTTTTTTATAATTCCTACGCAGTTTCGATCAAAATGATCGATTACCTTGATTTTTTCGGGAACTGTATATTTGGGAAGATATTCTTTCAAATACGACATAAATTTATTCACATCCAATTCATTTTCATTATCGAGTGTGACGATCAGGGTTAAAAGGTCGTGCCAGTGATTTTGCTTCGAGCTGAAAACCGTGGCTTCGGAAATTCCATTGTATTTTTTAGCAACCGAGATAATCTGATTCGGATCGACCCGGAAACCGTATCTGTAAAACCAGTCGCTTTTTTTGCATATCCAGTAAAGATAACCCTCATCATCCTGACGTGCCACATCACCGGTGTCGATCCATTCATCGGTAGGTGAATACCGATCAATATAGTGATCAAATGTATTTTTTCCTTTTACATAAAGATATCCCGGTTCATTTGTACCCAATGGGTTGCCACGATCGTCGAGAATTTTGACCTTACAACAGGAGAGTGGTTTGCCCACCGAGGCCGTATTAATAAAACGATCGTTGAAATTCATGGCGATAACAGGGGCTTCGGCGACACCGTATGCCTCAATAACCTGTGCGTTATAACGCCTGAAGATGATATTTTTAACATCGATTGAAAAACTTCCGCACACCGGGATGTAAAATTCAATCGATTTAAGCTTTTTGGGCTCCAGATATTTTTCACTGATTAGTTCTTTGATAAATCCGCTATTGCTGACGAAAATATTGACACCATGCTTTTGAATGGATTTGTACAATTCACTCCTGGAACTGTCAAAAGGAATAACAATGGTGTTGCCGGTAACAATGGCCAGATTAATCACCAAACTAAATGGGAAATAGTGGAAATAGGGCAGACTTGTATAAATACGGAACTGGTAATTTTTATGAAATCGCTCGGAGACAGACAGAGCGGTTGTGATTATACTTTCATGTGTAAAAACCAGGGATTTAGGGTGTGTAAAATCACCTGCGCTGAATAATACCACCGCATTATTACGGGTGTTATAATTTTTCAATAGTTCTTTAGAATCGGAATCCCTGATCAGATCGTAAATATTGACCGCATCGTTGCCGGTTTCCCGTCCATGAATAAAAAACCTAATCGGATGGGCCGATAAATTTCGGATGTGGTCTGCATACGACTGAAATTCCACGGAGTAGATCAGGGAATCGACTCTTGTGGTTGTTGCCAGAGTTGCAACCTCATCTTCCGGCATTGTCCACGGTAACAGAGAAGCAAGAGCGCCGGTATTTAACACCGCAAGATAAGTAAGAACAAATTCGGGACAATTCTGCAACAGGATTCCGACTGTTTGTCCTGATTTCACTCCGGCGTTCTGCAATTCCCTGGATATCGATGAAATCTGAGACGCCGCTTTCTGAAAAGATATCTTATAATCCCCGTGGATGATAAAGGGTTTATCAGGGGTATTTTCGGCGGAATGATATATAAATTCGGTTAGATTGTTCATTGATTATTCATGGAAAAAAGTAAAAATAAAAAAGCAGAAAATATTAATGAAATTCCGTCTGTATGTCAAGTGATTTACTCGGTTAATTAAATTAATTTAAGTATTAAAAAGGGTGCGAAATCAAAGGATTATATTATTTGATCAAGACCATTTTTTTTCTGAGAAAACCACTTTCCGTGTGCAATGTATATACATATACGCCGGAACTTAATTGTCCGGAATCCCAGTGAAACCGATACCGGCCCGCCGGTTGATTTTCCCGGACAACCCGTTCAACGGTTCTGCCGAGGATATCGAAAATCGTTAGTTCGACATTTGAGGACTGATCCAGTGCATATTCAATGGTAGTCTGTCCGTTAAAGGGGTTCGGGTAGTTTTGAGATAGTCCGTAAACCAGTGGAACTGATGGATCATTTACATAACTGACAACTTTTTCTTCCAGAAGAACAAACTTTACGGCATCTGCTCGTAAAACAACTCCCTTTGAATAGGTATTACCACCATAATAGGCGATCCTGACCGTAACGGGAATGTCCTTCGGCAAGTCGAAATATCCGATGGAAACAAAGGCGCCGCTGCCGACATTCTGATCTATATAAACACTGTCTGATGGTGTGTCATCGATTATAATGACATAACAGGCGTGATTTGTTGCATTTTCTGTCTTGGGTACAATAAACTGAATATCATAACGTCCGCTGATGGCCAGTTCCGTATTGAAATCGGCATAGGCGCCGACTGCGTCGGAAATGTAGACACACCTGCTGGTCGGTCCGTAAGATGTTGCTACACTGGTAAACCAGTCATGATTCGATTCAATATAACCGACACCATCGTCATTATCCACAAGCCTGAAAAATGAAGTGGCCTTAGCGGTTACGGGGACAATTATCAATGGATTCACAGGATCATTGGAACGAATCTGAATTATATCATTGTAGTCGCAAAAATAATCGGAATTGAAAGTAATTGGTATTTGCGCCTCTATCATGGGCTTGATTATCATTGGCATTTCAGTGTCTATAATCAATTTATTACCGTAATGGGTAATTGATTCAATCGTCAGGTCAAACATTCCCTTGTTGCTGATGTTCAGATATTTCGTTACCGAATCAGTGATACTGACATCACCAAAATTAATCATTTTCTGGTTCAAAGTTATTCTTCGCTCTGATACGAGAGGGGTAAACCGGATGACGTCAATTCCCAGTTGCCGGTTATCCCGTAAATTTTCAAACGTCAAAGTGTTCGAATTACCGGATGACATATAGAAAAAACCGATGGGTTGCCATTTATCGGAGCCATATAATCGTTCATCAAAGACGACCGTATCAGTAATTCCATTGTGGGTAACAATACAACGCACCGAATCGGTATTGCTTCCCGGCCCGTGAAACAGGATTTGATAATAACCGGCGGATTCAATAACAGGTGTCACTGAGACCGCACCATGGCCCTTCAGGATTCTTGCATTCAGATTCCACAACTCACCGGTCTGATAATCTTCCCAGTCTCCGGATATTTCGCTGAATTCCGTATCTTTATCATCAATAAAAATATCGTCCGGCAGATAATCCAGATGCGCTTTGGCCTGATTTCCGACACTATCGCAGACAGCAACGGCGACTTTGGCAATGATATCCACAGCCACAGGATCATTGGTTTCCCAGCGGTTTTCTCCTACAAGAGAGCAGGAGAGACGCCGGTAGGTTTCATATTTTGTCTTCAATGCCACAAAGGGTTCTTCGGATTGAAAAACAGGTCCGTCGGTCTCAATCAAAAACCGGCGATTGTCGCCCTCAACAATTTCGGTAACATTCAGAACCGGAGCAATTGTATCAGCCGGATTGATCCAGCGGCGCATCGCTTCGGTGTCCTTGCAATACATAAAATCAACACCGTATTGTTTTGAAAAACGATTGGCGATGGCATTCAGTGAATCTATCCCCTGCATGAAATCGGTTTGCGGCAGATGCGACCAGAAACATGCCATCTGATCGTTGCCTTTGGCGGCTTCCTCAAACATTGTCTTTAAATTCTCTCGGGTCCGGTTAATATTTGTAAAACTGATCGAACGCAAGCGCCATTGTTTCAAATCACCGGGAATCTGATAATTATCCGCATTCGGGTGATAGGGGATAAAATCCGGTGGAGACTGGGACCAGTCGATGATATTGTTGGTGGGTTCGTTGTAGTCGCCGCCGTGAGCCGGATAGGCATTTGACATATCAAAGGGGATGAATTTTTCCTGATAAGCCTGCCAGGCGTTGTCCATGTAATGCCAGCCGCTGCGAAAGGAAACCGGGAAAACATCATCTTCAATAAGGTATTTCATTAATGTTTCTTCATAATCATCTTTGTTGAGATTAAAATCCAACCCCTGGTTCCAGTAATACTGACCGTCGCCATTGTAGTCGGACCAATAATAATTATGATAATGCAGCGTTAATTGGTCATCATACTGATCAATGATATTCTGATGATATTTTTTCATCAGATAGAGGGTAATGTTGGTGCGAATCGGAATATTGCAGTTTTTCGACAGAGTAAAAACATTGCCGGCCATCATCCACCAGGTCATTTTCATGGGTGTGCCGTAGCTGTCTCTGAAGCGATTCCGAAAGGATGTATCCATAACCGTGTAGGCGTTACCATTGGGATCGCAATATAAATCTCCTCTGAAATAACGATTGTCATACTGTGACAAAGACAGCCCGTCCCAGATGGCAGTATCTGAGCCGACGACGAGATAAACCTTACCGGTTTCTCCGTTAATTCCAAGGGAAATGAAAATACTCAATAATAGAATGATTTTTCTGATCATAATGAACATCACCTTATTATTAATCACAATTAAATATACTGTTTAATTGGTGATATTAAAATGAGGAACTGTATTTTCGTAATAAAAAAGGGCCGCTGAAAAGCGACCCTTTTACAAAATTAATGAATATTATCAGAAATTAATATTCAGACCGAAATTGATTCGGCGCGGCATACCGATAAAGACTTCGGCGTCATCAGCTTTGTGATTAACTCCGTCAGCGCTAAAAGCATTATACTGGCTGTTATCGATGGCATCCTGAATATAAATGGCATCCAGGGCATTGAAGACATGCAGGTAGGCCTGAAAACCGACATTACCGAAGTGAATCGGAAGGTCATATTTGGCATGCAGATCAATCTTGGAATATGACGGCACCTGCCAGTTCTGCTCACGATCAGCAGTCCCATCAGCGCCGATTTCTCTGCTTGCCGGATCCCAATTTGCATAGAAGCGGTCATAGTAATTCATTGTAGCCGCCATCGTCAAACCTTTTATCGGGAAAAGTGAAACAGTAAATGCATAGATGCTTTGAGGCATATCGCCAACCATCAAATCCTTAACAGCATAAGTGTACTGATAAGTTGTGTCATTTTCGATATCCTTGTAAGTGCCATCAGCATCGTCGGTATATACCCAATCACCAAGAGACATAGCGATATCAAGTCTGGCTAATTTAACCGGCTGATAAGCAAGTTCCAGCTCGAAACC
>QNCV01000093.1 GCA_003645845.1 Fidelibacterota bacterium
ATCTGATCGATATTAACCAATTTGATTATTGCACTCTGAGCTTGATCGTAGGGAATCCCGACCCGCCCCATTCCGGTATCGATATTCAGGTGAACTCTCGAGTATAATGAACGGCGTTTGGCAATTTCCATTGCGGTATCAATATCGGCATTATCGGTTATCGTAACCTGAAAACCATTGACAAAGGCATGTTCCATTTCATCGGGAAACAGACTACCGAATATCAGGATATTTTCTTCAATCCCGGCGTTTCTCAATTCCAGTGCTTCCGCCAAACGGGCAACGGCAAAATTGGTAACACCTTCCCTGACCAAACGCCTTGTCACCGGAACGGCTCCATGTCCGTAGGCATCGGCTTTGACGACACACATCACATCGGCAGGAGTAACTTTTTTACGGATTTCCTCCAGATTGTGAACCAGATTGTCCAAATGGATTTCGGCAACTGTATAAGGAGTGTCGGATATCGGAGTATTCATTCGTAATTTCTATAATGCCTTTTTCACAGGAAAACTCAGATATTCCCAATACTTCTTACGTAAAAACCTCTTCAATTCATCAAAATCCTTAAAAAATTCCGTCGTGCAGCCCAGAATCCAGCCACTGATGGTGGAAAGTTCCATTGATGTTACCATATACACCGGAATATTATAATAATAGGCAAATGTCAATTCGCCGTAGGTGCCTCCGCCCTTTTCCGCATACTCATCCCAGAGGCAGATAATGTAATCAATCTCGTTCAGAATTGAGTGAATGTCATTGCGGATCAATTTCCACACTATTTTTTGAAATTCCGGCAGATTTTCGGTCTTTAATCTGCGAAACACCTTACGTTCATCGGGCGTCAAAATCAGCGGTTCTTCTATATGGGGATTATAGGAATCATGTCCTAAATCGGTTTTAAGAAATTCGGCCATTTCAGTTCGCCAGGCTTTCCCTTTATCGGGCGCATGTTCGATAGCGCCGGCCAGATATGCTTTCATCGGCGAGTCCATTGTCTGAAAATAAAAAAGGCGATGAAATAGGAAACAATCGAAAATCCGGCTACATATATCAGGTAAATTCCACTGATATTTCCGCCTAACATCAGATCACGCCCACCCTCAAACAGAACAGTTACCGGAAAGTAACGGATCATTATTCCAAGAAGGCCCGGATATTCCGACGACGGAACAATTACGCCGCAAAGCATAAAAAGAGCCATGACAAATATGATCACAAATTCGCTGCGAATCTTCAATTTTGCGGCAAGAATTCCCGAAATCACACCAAATTGACTGATAAAAATAAGTCCTAAAATCAGATATAGCCAGAATAGGATTAAATTAATAAAATGTACCCGAACGCCACTGATTATTAACAGCACAACACTCGTTAAAATCAGATGGCCGCCGGATTTTATGAGGATAATCAACGATTTGAGAAAATATACCTGATACGTCAGAAGAGGTGTAGATTGAATCTGATCAATCAAACCGGAGTTAAAACTGTAATGATACAAATCCCTAAGCGAGAGATTAAAAGCAACGGCAGAGACAATGTAGGCGGCAATTCCCGGCAAAATCCACAAACCGATGTTAATGAACTGAATCCGCGGCAGCAATTGTCCCAATCCGGTGATAAACACCAGATAAAGTAGCGCTGTCGTGAGAATATTTGTCAGAATAGCCAAACCTGCTCTAAGGGATTTAGGTTTAATTTCGCTCAGAATTATCTCGAACACATTTTCCATTTCAAAAATCCTCATCGACATTTAGCTTGTTCAAAAATTCCTCAATATGAATCGAACTTCCGAAAATGGATAACACGTCATCCAGATTGATTTTTTTCAAAACAGAAACAAAATCGAGGACATTATCGGTAACAATCTGAACCGTTTTACCTAAATCCCGGACTTCTTTTATTTCAGGCACATGCTCTAAGGATTTTGTCAGATGGGAACCACCGTGTTGAAATTCAATATTTCCGAAAAAAGGCAATTCTATCTGGGCTACCATATTTTCAAGGGTCCCGTCAAAACGGATTTGGCCATGATCGAGAACAATCCAACGATCGGCAATCGTCTGTATTTCCGAAAATTCATTGGACGATAACACAAATGTTTTCTCACCTTTGTGTTTCAGAATGTACTTAAAAAGAATCGTTCGAACCAAATAATCAAGCCCCATTGTGGGTTCATCAAGTATGATTACCTCCGGATTGCCCATTAAAACCTGCACAATATCCAGGCGACGTTTCACACCCCTTGAATAGGTGACCGGATAATCGGACAGTTCCTTTTCAAGGTGAAACATCTCAACCAGCGGCATGACTTTTTCCTGAAATTCTTCTGTTTTAATACCGAGATAAGCCGCTCGTTTCCGGAGATTTTCCCCACCGGTTAGCCAGGGATCGTGAATATCGTGATCTGGCAAATAGGCCACAATTTTTTTAATATCCCTTAAATTTTTCGAAATCTCTTTTCCACTGATATACACCGTACCGTTGTCGGGTTCCAAAATGGTAGACAGTATTCGTAACAGCGTCGATTTGCCTGCCCCGTTACGACCAATGATGGCAAAGGTTGATCCTTTTTCGATACCGACAGTCAGTCCGCTAAGTACGTATTTTTTCTTATAATGCTTACTGACATTTTTTAATGTTATTGATGCTTCCACTAATGCGCCTCATACCATGAATTTCCAATTCCCACATCCACTTTTACCGGAACATCGAGCGGCAGCGCCTGCTCCATTTCCGAAACAACCATAGATTTTAACACTTCCAATTCCTTTTCTGCAACCTCAAAAAGCAGCTCATCGTGAATTTGCAATATCATCATGGATTGCAGGTTTTCCCGAATCATACGTTCATGAATCCGGATCATGGCAATTTTAATCATGTCGGCAGCCGTGCCCTGAATCGGCATGTTGATTGCCGCCCTTTCCGCCGCTTCGCGTATATTTCGATTGCTGCTATTGATGTCATGCACATATCTGAGTCGTCCGGAAAGAGTTTTCACAAACTGATTTTCACGAGCCTCATTCAGAGTATTGACTATATAATTATTTATTCCGGGATATGTTTTAAAATAATTATCTATGATCTGACGGGCTTCATTCATTGGGATTTTTAATTCCTCTGACATCCGGAAGGGACCGGCGCCATACATAATCCCGAAATTCACCACTTTTGCCACCCGCCGCATCTCCGGCAACACATCCTTTTCATCGACACCATAAACTAATGCCGCCGTCCGGGAATGAATATCGACATCCTCATGAAAAGCCCGGATAAGTTCCGGATCTTTGGACAGATGTGCCATAATACGAAGTTCAATCTGGGAATAATCGGCGGATAGAATTTTCCATCCCGGTTTTTGCGTGATAAATGCTTTGCGAATTTCCCGACCGATATCCGTCCGAATCGGTATATTCTGAAAATTCGGATCACTGCTGCTCAGACGCCCCGTCGAAGCTACCGTTTGATTAAAGGATCCGTGCACCCGCCTCGTTTTGGGATTAATCAGCTGAGGAATAGCATCGACATAAGTATTTTTAAGTTTCGCCAGCGTACGATAATCCAGAATCAACCCGGGCAATGGATGTTCATCCCGCAGTTTTTCAAGGACATGGACAGCAGTAGACCGTTTTCGCTTGCCACCCAGTTCCAGCTGATCGAACAGGATTTCCGCCAGTTGCTTCGGAGAATTGATATTGAATTTTACGCCCGCTTCGAAGTAAATCTGATCGGTCAGTTTTTCGATCTGCTTTGACAAATCTTTCGACATTTTCGCCATGAAATCGGCATCAATATAAACACCGTTTTGTTCCATCTGAAGTAAAACCGTAATCAGAGGCATCTCAATCGTTCTGAATACCTTCTCTGTCTGATCTTTTTTCAATTTTTCCCGCAGAATCGGTACCAGTTGCAGAGCTACATCGGCATCCTCAGCCGCGTAAAATGTGACTTTGTCAACGGGAACCTCCGCCATGTTGATCTGATTTTTTCCTTTGCCAATCAAATCCTCAATAGGCTGCATGGTATAATTCAGATACTGCTGGGCGAGCTTATCCAGTTTATATGACCTGGCGTCCGGCTGGATTAAAAAGGCTGCAATCATCGTATCAAACCCGACTCCCCTCAGTTCGATTCCATACCTTCTCAAAATCAGCATATCGTATTTCAGATTCTGACCGCATTTCGGAATGGACTCGTTTTCCAGAACCGGCTTTAACATTTCCAGAAACTCGATTTTATCGCTATCTCCGAAGAGTGATTTCTGGACGCCGGGAAATTGAATGGGGATATAGACGCCTTCATTCGCTTTCCAGCTCATTGATATGCCTACGATCTCGGCCAGCATCGGACTCGTCGATGTGGTTTCCAGGTCCACTGAGAGCATGCTAACATTTTTTACGGTGGTAATCAGTCTCTGAACCTCAGAACGTTCACGCAGTGTCTGATACTGTTTATCAATCTTTTCGGTTTCTGGAGCAACACCCATGTCTTTGATTAGACTGTAAAACTCCAGTTCCTCAAATAATTTAATCAGTTCGGCACGATTTACCGGAGCGGCCTTCAGTTCTTCGAAGTTAAGATCAAGATCAACATCCGTCTTAATGGTGGCAAGCAATTTGGAAAAAAGGGCACTCTCGGCGTTATTGCGAATCAAGTCCCGGATTCGGGGATTACCAATCTTCTCTGCATTTTCAATGATATTCTCAAGATGGCCGAATTCTTTTAATAAAGGTCGGGCTTTCGCAGGGCCAATACCTTTAATCCCGGGAATATTATCCGATGTATCGCCAATCATTCCAAGGTAATCAGCAATCTGGTCAGGACGAACACCCCATTTTTCCATAACACCATCGGCATCAATAACCTCCACCGGTTTTTGCCCGCTGCCCGGTTTATAGATCAGAACGTCCTCCTCGAGCAGCTGCATAAAATCCTTGTCCCCCGTAACCATGAACACTCTCAGTCCCTGTTTTTTACCATGTTTTGCCAGGGTTCCGATAATGTCATCGGCTTCGAATCCGGGTCGGATAATCACCGGAATATTCATCGCTTCGGTAATTTTATGAATATATGGCAATTGTGAAACCAGCTCATCGGGCATGGCTTCCCTGGTGGCTTTGTATTCTTCATATATTTCATGCCGGAAAGTCTTTTCAGGTGCATCAAATACCATCCCGATATAATCGGGTTTTTCATCATTGATCAATTTCATTAATGAATTGACAAAGGCATAGACCGCACCCGTCGGTTGACCGGCTGAATTTGTTAAACGGTTACGAATCATTCCGAAGTAGGAACGATATGCAATTGCGGAGCCGTCGATTAAATATAAAGTTTTTTTATTTTTCATAATTCTGGTAAAAAAGTTTACGATAATGTGGTGAAATTGGCAAGGTGTTTTCCATCCGAAAAGCGGGAATCAGAAAAACAGAGGACGGAGAATAAACGATCATACCCCGCATAACCCAATGAAGAGAATCATATTGACTCCATACAAAACTTTCCTCAGGATAAGATACAAAACAAAATACATGGCAATATTAATATAATAACCGAACTAAATATTTGATAAATATGTACGTTAAAATTTCATCGTTTCTACAAATGATTTCCACAAATATAATTCTTGATTTTACTTTGGCATTACACTATATTTTGTATGGATAATGTGGATATATTCAAGATATAAGCAGACTTAAAGTAACAGTTAAAGTACTGTTAAAGGGTAGTTAACAACCAAAAATCAAGTACGGAGGAGTAATGAGAATTACGCGAATGATGTGTGTTCTGTTGGCGTTTCTTCTGCCAATTTTCCTTTTGGCACAAACCGGCACCATCCAGGGAAGGGTTGTCGATGAGTCAACCGGTGATGGTATCGTAGGTGCAAATGTCGTCGTCGTTGGTACAACATTAGGTGCAGCAACGGATGACAACGGTTACTTTGTTATCGAATCGATACCTGTTGGCAATATCCAACTGATGGTATCCGTTATCGGCTACACGAAAGTCACCCGGAATGTGACTGTTACGGCTTACAGCGTAAGCAAAGTTAACGTAAAACTTAAAAGAGAAACTTTGGAATTGGGGGCTCTTGAAGTTTTGGCATCTCGAGCAACTCGCACTACCCCGGTTGCTTACACAAATGTAGAAAAACAGGATATGGAGATTAACCTCGGATCACGGGACATTCCGATGGTTTTAAACACAACACCCAGCGTTTATGCCACAGAACAGGGAGGTGGCGCCGGTGATGCAAGAATCAGTGTTCGCGGATTCAATCAGCGCAACGTTGCCGTTATGATCAATGGTGTTCCGGTTAATGATATGGAAAACGGCTGGGTATATTGGTCTAACTGGGACGGTGTGGCTGATGCAACATCATCGATTCAGATGCAGCGTGGACTTTCGGCAGTAAATCTGGCAGCACCATCCATTGGTGGTACCATGAACATCTTGACGGATCCTACTGCACTGGAAGCCGGTGGTAAATTTAAGCAGGAATTTGGCAGCGGTGGATTCAAAAAAACTACCCTGAATTATAACACCGGTCTGATTGCCAATAAATTTGCTGCAAGTGCAACCGTCGTCAGAAAAACCGGAGAAGGCGTCATTGATAAGGCCTGGACCGATGCATGGGCATATTATCTCGGAGCAAGTTATCAGGTGAATAAAAACAATCGGTTTGAGTTCTATGCTCTTGGTGCTCCACAGCGCCACGGCCAAATGCGGTATGCCCAGAACATTGCCGCCTATGATCATGAGTATGCCAAGGAAGTCTTTGACAAATCTGTTCTTAATCTGGATGCAGATACCAGCGGTGTGGCTGATGTATTTGAAAAATTCAAGGAAGCCGGCCGCACCTACAATGAAAACTGGAATACAATCAGCAGTGATTACAAAGGCAAACAGTATTTCTATATGTACGGTGAGAAAGAAGTCGATCGCCATGATCCGAATTTCCTGAATGAAAGAGAAAATTATTATCACAAACCACAGGTCAACCTGAACTGGTATTGGACATTAAGTGAAAAAATGCGCTTGTCAACGGTTGCCTATTTCTCCGGTGGTTCCGGTGGCGGAACCGGCACGTTCGGCGATCTGATCTGGGATTACTCCGGACCTTCCCGCATTGCCGACTGGGATGCAACAATTGCTATGAATCAAAGTGGTTTAACCCGGAAAGGTGCCGTAAAACCCGTTGGTGAAGCTTCCGGATATTTAAGAAACAGCTTCAACCGTCAGTGGACGATTGGTGCCATCTCAAAATTGAATATTGACCTAAGTGACAAACTGAAAACACAGATTGGTATCGATTGGAGAACAGCCGAAATTGAACACGGCCGGGAAATTCGTGATCTTCTGGGCGCCGACTATGCGGTTAATGGAAAACTTAACTATTATGAAGGCACATACTCGGAATTTTATAATGAATTTGACCATGTTTATGTAACAGCCAGCGATGGTTCCGATTCTCTGGATTACGCCGCCACTTATGCCAATGCAAAAGATAAGACACTTGGCGATTTCATCGATTATCACAATACCAATACGGTAGATTGGTTGGGATTATTCGGACAAGTTGAATATAAGACCAATCTATATTCGGTATATGGAATGGCCGGATATTCAATGATCAAATACGGTCTGACTGATCACTTTAAACGAGCAGACCTGCATCCGGCTGATTATGTCAAAGCGAACAGCAAAGGCGAATTACAAATTACTTCCGACTGGATCTCCGCCATTCAGTTTAAAACCGGCGGACTGTATAAAGTCACAGACAACATGGAAGCTTTTGCTAACTTCGGATATGTTGAAAAAGTGCCGATTTTTGACAATATTATCGATGATGTTGAGATTGCTCTGGCGCCGGATCCAACCAATGAAAAATTCATAAGTACCGAATTAGGATTAAACTTCAGAGCTCTGGCAGATAAACTGGCTGCTAAGGTCAATGTCTACAATACAAATTGGAAAGACCGCAATCTTGTTAAACCCGTTACAACCGGTCAGGGCTCCAGTGGGGATACTGACCTGATTTTTCTGACGGGATTAAATCAGTATCATAAGGGTCTTGAATTAGAACTTGCCTATCAGCCGATTCAACTGGTTCGTTTTGATATTGCCGCATCTTATGGTAGTTGGATATATACGGAGGATGCTAAAGGTACCTATAAAGACATCGAAAATAATACCACGACAGAGTATGTCTATGCTGTTAAAGACTTGAAAGTCGGTGATATGCTGCAAACCATTATGGCGTTTACGGCTTCGTTATATCCGATAAAGGGTTTGACCTTTGCCGGAACTATTAACTACTATGACAGATTCTGGGCTGATTGGGATCCGGCAAGCAGGGAAATCGGTGACGACGGAACCGCTGATCGTGAACAGAACTGGCGGGTGCCGGCATATTCCAAGATTGATCTGCATGCCAAATATGACCTTCCGATTCACTTCGGTAATG
>QNCV01000094.1 GCA_003645845.1 Fidelibacterota bacterium
AACAACACCTAAATATATGATATATCAGTATATTATACAATATATTTGTGCGGTTTTTGCACCGGCCTTTTTAGAGTGGACTCATCATTCATTATCCTATTGTCAAGTTCTAACCTGGATACTGGCCACTGGTTTATTGGTTTATTGGTTTACTGGATATTGAGTGAAGTGAAATCCAGATTTAGCTGCCCGGCATTATCCTGCGGCGACACGGCAATCGGTGAGGCGGGCAGGGCGACGAGAACCGAAGCTACAAGCAGCGGTCGAATAAAATATATTTCTCAAATTTTTACTAAAAAATAAGGGATATAATTTGTAGCTTTCGAGGCTATTGAAATGAAAAATTCAGGTATGAAAAATGAAACAGAAAATTAAAACAATCGTATATGAATATTTCGGCCTGGCGTTTGGGTCTGCGATCATGTCGCTTGGGTTGGTGCTGTTTCTGATTCCCGGCAAAATTGCTCCGGGCGGCGTCAGCGGCATTGGAATTGTATTGCACTATCTTTTCAATCTTCCGGTCGGTGTAGTCATGTTGCTATTTAACATTCCGCTGTTTATCCTTGGTATGAAAGTTCTCGGAAAGCAATTTGGTCCGAGGACATTATTTTCATTTATCTTTCTGTCCCTTATAACGGATTTTTTTGACAAGGTTTTACATCTCGGCGCCGCCACTGATAACCTGCTTCTGACATCGATATTCGGTGGGATTCTTCTTGGAATCGGGCTGGGAATTGTTTTTCGGTTCAAGGGTACGACCGGCGGTTCGGATATTGTCGGACAGATTATCCATAAGTATTCAAATATTACGGTGGGAACGGCCATTCTGATCGTTGATTTTTTTATCATCAGCTTTGCCGGGATTGCATTTAAAGATATAAATCTGGCGCTTTACGGCTTTATCAGCCTTTACTTTTCCAGCAAAGTGCTTGATGTCATTTTGGATGGTTTTGATTATGCCCGATCATTTTATATTATCAGTGAGAAACAGGATGAGATCATTGAAGCGATTACCAGGGAAATGGGACGCGGTGGAACGGAAATTTACGGAAGAGGTTTTTTCACTCGTAAGGAACGAAATATCCTTTTTACGGTTGTTACCCGTAAGGAGGTGACATATTTACGGCAGCTGGTCAAACAAATTGATCCCGACTCCTTTGTAATTATTGCCAATATTCATGAGGTGTTGGGTGAAGGTTTCCGGCCGCGTGTCTGATCTTTAACTTGTCACTTTTTGAAATATCATTTATTTTTGTTGTCAAAATAATAACGGAATCGGAGAGTGTTTGTGGAAAGTCGAGTGCTTGTTAATAATGCAGAACTGGAAAATTTTGTTGTCAGAGTATTGACTCAATCAGGCTTATCAGTTGAAGATGCGGAAATTACGGCGGATGTATTGATTTCGGCGGATAGACGCAATATTGAATCTCACGGTGTAGCCCGATTGAAACGTTATGTGGACGGGATTAGATCGGGTACGATTAAACCAGAATCCAGACTGACGATCCTTCGGGAAACACCGGTCTCACTGGTAATCGATGGAAATGGCGGCATGGGGCAGCCCATCGCCTATAAAGCCATGCAAAGGTGTATTGAAAAAGCCAGAGAAAATTTTATATGTTTTGCCTCCGTTCGCAACTCAAATCATTATGGAATTGCCGGTTATTACACATTGATGGCGCTTGAAGAAAATTTGATTGGTATTTCACTGACCAATTCGGCGCCCCTGGTGGTTCCGACCTTCGGAAAAGATGCTGTGGTTGGCACGAATCCGATTTCCATTGGGTTTCCGGCGAAAAATGAACGACCCTTTTTACTGGATATGGCGACTTCGACAGTGCCTCGCGGAAAACTGGAGGTTTACTCCCGCAAAGGAGAGACTATTCCCGATTCCTGGGCCTGTGATGAAAAGGGGCGACCCGCAACAGAAGCCGGAAAGGTTCTGGACAACCTGATCAACCGGCGGGGAGGCGGGCTTTTCCCTCTGGGTGGCGGAACCGAGTTGAGCAGCGGTTATAAAGGCTACGGTCTCAGTGCTGTTGTGGATATTTTATCCGGTGTCCTCTCATCGGGAGCGGTGGGGCTGGATGTTTACGGTAAAAAGGGGCAGCCGGCTGAAGTCTGTCATTTTCTGGGGGCAATCAATCCGGCTGCATTTGGTGAACCTGAAAAACTCCGGGAGAACATCGATTACTATGTTAATATGCTGAAGAATTCCACAAAGGCGGAGGGACAGGAACGCATTTATGTAGCCGGCGAAAAGGAGTATGAGGCTATGGAAAAAAACAAAACGACGGTTTCTCTTCAGGACAAGGTTTTCAATACCCTGAATGACATCGGGAAAAATTACGGTTTAAAGCTCAATGAACATAAAGGAGAATTATGATGCTTGTTTCAAATTCGAAAATTGGAAATCAAATTGCAAATACACTTCGCTTTCTGGCGGCCGATGGTGTTGAAAAAGCCAACTCCGGGCATCCCGGCATGCCGATGGGAATGGCGGACTGTGCCTACGTGCTCTGGTCGAAATTTTTACGATTTAACCCGGAAGATGCAAATTGGATCGGACGGGACCGCTTTGTTCTTTCCGCCGGCCACGGTTCAATGTTGCTCTATGCACTGTTGCATCTTTACGGCTTTGACATGTCAATGGATGATCTGAAAAATTTCCGGCAATGGGGCTCAAAAACCGCCGGTCACCCGGAGTATGGCGAAGCACCCGGCATTGAAACGACAACCGGTCCTCTGGGACAGGGATTTGCAACGGGAGTCGGTATGGCTCTGGCATCGAAAATATTTTCCGTGCGTTTTGGTCGGGAACTTTTCAGTCGGCAGAGAATCTACGGTATTGTCAGTGATGGCGATCTGATGGAGGGTGTCGCTTCGGAAGCGGCGTCTCTTGCAGGGCATCTTCAGCTTGGAAATATCGTCTATATTTACGACGACAATCATATTTCAATTGAAGGCTCCACCAATCTCACTTTTTCCGAGTCCGTGTCAAAACGGTTTGAATCCTATGGCTGGCAGGTAATAGAAATTGACGGGCACAATCATGCCGAAATTGAGTCCGCTCTGAAAACGGGAATCGCCGAAGCGGGAAAGCCGACACTCATCAAGGCTCGTACTCATATTGGTTATGGTGCTCCCGGTAAAGTTGATACCGCCGGAGTTCACGGAGCTCCTTTGGGAGCGGAAGAGATCAGGGCCGCCAAGGAAAATCTGGGCTGGCCAGAGGATAAATCTTTTTATGTTCCCGATGAGGTCAGAACAGAGGTAAAGAAACGTATTGCGGTTCTAAAGGAAGACTACAATAAATGGATGAAAGAGTATCAATCTGCAAAAGCATCTGCTCCGGAAACGTTTAAAGCCTTGGATTCCGATTGGATAAAGACTCAAATCGATACCCTCGCAGCGGAATTAAACAGCTCAATTCCGGCCGAATCGGCCGCTACCCGGAAATTATCCGGAGCGGTTATGCAGAAAATTGCCGAATATCTGCCGCTCTTTATCGGGGGTTCGGCGGATCTTGCGCCATCGACCGGCACCTATTTGAAAGCCTTTGATTCCATTCAGGCAAATCGGTTTGAAGGACGCAATCTTCATTTTGGGATTCGTGAACATGCCATGGGAGCAATATTGAATGGCATGGCACTATACGGGGGAATTATTCCCTTCGGTGCGACGTTTATGCAGTTTGCCGATTACATGCGCCCGGCCATCCGTCTGGCGGCGCTGATGGGAATTCGGGTGATTTATGTCTTAACCCATGACAGTATTTTTCTGGGTGAGGATGGACCCACTCATCAACCGGTGGAACATCTTGCCAGTCTGAGGGCAATTCCCAATCTGACGGTCATTCGCCCGGCGGATGCCGGTGAAGTTGCCGGTGCCTGGATTGTTGCACTGAGAAATCAGACCGGGCCGACTGCTTTGATTTTGACACGTCAGGGCGTGCCGGTTATTGACAAAGGTAAAAATTTCGGAATTGAAGAGGTTGCAAAAGGTGGTTACATCATTGAAGATTGCAATAAACCGGATTTGATTTTATGTGCAAGCGGCTCTGAAGTAGGTTTAGCGATTGAAGTTAAAAAGCTGCTGGCTGAAAAGGGAAAAAAGATACGGGTTGTCTCCATGCCATCCCTGGAATTGTTCATGCAACAGGATGCCGATTACCGACAGCAGGTGCTTCCTGAGAATGTCCCGGTGGTTGTTATTGAAGCCGCCCGGTTGATGGGCTGGGGTGATCTTGTCCGGGGTCCGTTATTAAAAATAGGTGTTGAAAATTTCGGAAAATCGGCGCCTGCAAAAATACTGAAAGAGCAATTCGGTTTTACTCCGGAAGCGGTTGTCGAGAAGATTAGTCGTTTTATTTGACCGTTTAAGACGTTCTTCATATAATGAAAAAGCCCCTGATCACAGGGGCTTTTGATATTGATTGAGGTAAATAATTACGAAACCTTCATTCGTTGAGCGCGTTTGGCGGCTTTGGTGCGCCGCATTCTTTTCTCTGCGCTTGGTTTTACGAAATAGGCGTTCTTTTTGACATCTTTTAAAATTCCGGCTTTTTCGAATTTCTTTTTGAAACGTCGAATGGCTTTTTCCAGATTTTCGCCTTGATGGACTGTAACTTGAACCATATTACCGAACTCACCTCCTTCCGTTTTAACCCAAATAGGATCGTAATTTTTTACTGCGTGACTTATGACTTAAACGCCGAATCGCATTTTCTTTAATCTGGCGAATTCGTTCTCTGGTCAGATTGAATTCTTCGCCGATTTCATTGAGAGTCAAAGCATATTCGCGGTCAATTCCGAAATACATTTTGATAACATCGCGCTCACGTTCTTTGAGAGTGTTGAGTGCGTCGCGAATTTCCTGACGCAACGATTCGTGCATGAGGCTGTTGTCCGGAGAGGGTTGAGCGTCATCTTCAATGACATCTATCAGGGAATTTTTCTCACCGTCACGGAAGGGTGCATTAAGTGACTGATGTTTACGTGAAATCCGGATTGCATCGGATACTTCATCGGATTTCAAATCAAGTCCCTGGGCAATTTCATCCTGACTGGGAGCACGTTCATATTGCTGTTCCAGGTTTTCCGCTTCCCGGGTGATCTTTGTAATCGTTCCGACACGGTTCAACGGCAATCGGACAATTCGTGAATGTTCGGCCAGCGCTTGAAGGATCGATTGGCGAATCCACCAGACGGCGTAGGAGATGAACTTAAATCCACGGGTTTCGTCAAAACGCTCCGCCGCTTTGATCAGCCCCAGATTGCCTTCATTGATTAAATCGGTCAAAGGAAGTCCCTGACCCTGATAATCTTTTGCCACACTGACAACAAAGCGCAGGTTGGCCTCGGTTAGTTTTTTTAATGCTTCCCGGTCGCCCTTTTTCAGGCGCTGCGCCAGTTCGATTTCCATTTCGGGAGAAAGGGGCTCAAAATTGCCGATTTCCTCCAGATATTTGCTCAGTGCACGATTGCTATCGGATGCGGATTTTGATGATTTTGCAGACATATGCCTCCATTCAAGCCAATCGGTTAAAATAAAGCCGCCTAATATACAATATCCTGATAAAATTGTCAACGAGAATCAGGGGGCAGCTTTTCATAAAAATTAGAATGAAAAAGAAGAAAAAAGTTACATACTATCGTTAATTGTCGGTTTTAAGTCCGGATGCGATTTGTAATTTGCTTAGACTTGTCAGGTTTATTAGATTCTTGCCACCTGGGTAAGAGTAACCGATTAAACCTGACATCTGCCCATCGGAGACAGGGCGTTTGAGCCTTCATCTCCCCCGGATAATCCGGTGTTTAATTAAACATGAAAGCTGCGAAAGTATCTGGGAGGCGGTGAATTATTCAGACTAAATCTTGATAATCCGGCTGAATCTTCTTAGAATCCGGGCGTTTGTGAATGAGGCTGTTAAAGGTATGATTCAACTAAATAACATTGGTGTTCGGTTTGGTGATAGAGTCCTGTTCCGGGAAGTTACCCTGAACCTGACTGCAGGAAAGCGTTATGGTGTTGTCGGAGCTAATGGATCCGGAAAAACCACATTACTGCGATTAATCAGTGGTAAACAGGTTCCTTCCGAGGGTGAGGTTAAAATTCCAACCAATCTGCGTCTCGGCTTTCTCAAACAGGATCAATTTGAATACGAAGATATTCCAATTCTTGATGTTGTCCTGATGGGCAACGAATCACTCTGGACCCTGTTACAGCAAAAACGGAATCTGGAGACGAAATCCTCTTTATCCATCGATGAGGGTAAGCAACTGGCTGTTCTCGAACACCGTCTGTCCGAAATGCACGGCTACAATGCTGAGGGTAAAGCGGCTATTCTTTTGAGAGGACTCGGAATTCCACAGGGTAAATTGAGAGATAACATGTCAACGCTTTCAGGGGGCTATAAATTGCGTGTTCTGATTGCCCAATGTCTGTTTGGTGAACCGGATATTTTACTACTTGATGAACCAAATAACCATCTGGATATCTATACAATTGCCTGGCTGGGCGAGTATCTCAGAGAATTCAGAGGGATTGTGATTGTGGTGTCGCACGACCAGTATTTTCTGAATCGAATTTCTACTCATATTCTCGATATCGACTATGAAACAATAAAAATGTACACCGGGAATTATTCGGCATTTTTAGAGGCCAAAGAGTCAGAGCGGGAGCAGAAAAACATCGAGATTGAACGGTTGGAGCGAAAGCAGAAAGAACTTCAGGAATTTTACGAACGTTTTCGTGCCAAAGCGACCAAGGCCCGGCAAGCAGTCAGCCGGAAAAAGCAGATTGACCGGATGGAGGATATCGTTATCAGGCGTTCGTCAAGAATCTATCCGAAATTTAGGTTTACTCAGAAGCGTCCGTCTGGCCAGCATGTTTTGGAGGTGATTGATCTACAGAAATCCTTTGATGGGAGACCGGTACTGGTTAATCTTAATCTGACGGTTCAACGTGGTGACCGGATCGCTGTAATAGGACCCAACGGAGTCGGTAAATCTACTCTTATCAAACTTCTAGCGGGTTTATTGTCGGCCGATGCCGGCTCAATTCATTGGGGATATGAAAGTGATGTCGGCTATTTTGCCCAGAATCATCTGGATCTGATTGCATCGGGAATCACCGTATTTGACTGGTTGAGCGGTTATGCTCCGACTGAAAAAGTGACTTCTGTCCGCTCGATCCTCGGGCAGGTGTTGTTTAGTTCCGATGACATTACTAAAATCACCGATATTTTAAGCGGGGGAGAGGCAGCCCGATTGATTTTCGCCAGGCTGATGCTTGAACGGCATAATATTCTTTTACTTGATGAACCGACCAATCATCTTGACCTGGAAGCCATTGAATCGCTGGAGAAAGCGTTGCTTGATTTCCCGGGGACGATTATTTTCGTAAGCCACAATCGCCATTTTCTGAACAGCCTGGCTACCGGTATCCTTGAATTGCGCTCCGACGGCTATTCCTATTATCCCGGGAATTATGATAATTATCTGGCCCGGGAACAGCAGGATTACCTGGATCGAGATCTGAAAACGCGGGTTAAAATAACGGTTAAAAATGATCCTCGTAAAAAACAGTCGGACGGTAAAAAAATTCACCTGAAGCGTCGCCAGTTAATGAAAGAAATGAATCGCTGCGAACAAAAAATCCGGAAATATGAAAACAGTATTGAAGAAATGGAACAGCGGATTCGGGAACTGGATGACATTTTCGCCGGTGCGGAAATCTATTCCCCGGAAAAACAGACTGAATTTCAGACATTGTACCGGGAGCATTCTACACTGCAATCGAGACTCGACTATGAAATGCAACACTGGGAGAGCGAACAGATCCGACTGACTGAAATCCGTGCTGAGATTGCTGAGATAGATGATAATGATTCCTAAGAGAAATCATTTTGGATATTGCATGAAGCGGTGAATCTGATTATATTGCAAAATAATGGTTGTCACTTGGATTATCAATTCATGAAACGGAAATTCTATGAATAGACCGCCTTTTCTGAATCAAAAAGTGCTGTCTGAGCTGATTCCCGTTGCATCTTCGGGAGGATGGTGTTATCGAAAAGGGGCAAGCCGTGATCAACAAGAAAGTTTCCGGTCAATCGATCATCATCACGAAACCGGGAATACATCTGGTTGGGAAACATTGTTGTTTCCAGGGAGTTGGCAGAGGCATCCTAATTGAATCCGAACCGGGATTCAAAATATTGCAGACAGATGAACAAAGCTAAAAATTTATCCATAGGTATTATTTTCTTAATCGCTGTAAACACACCTGCATACGGTATGAAAATTGTCCAGTCGGGGGTCATGGGTGGAGTCACCGTTGCCCGGCTTTGGGGACTACAGGTATCTCAAGAATCCTGGAATGTCGGTGCCTGG
>QNCV01000095.1 GCA_003645845.1 Fidelibacterota bacterium
CCACCAGAAAATCATTGGCCGGCGGGACAGATGTTACATCGATCTCAACCCATTGACGATTCGATGTATACATATTTTGTGTAAACCGGTTTAATATATTACCATCTTCATCAATTTCCGATAATTTTGCAGAAAAATAGCCCGGTTTTTCTACATGGAATTTAATCTTTTCAGGCTGAATCAAACTGTCTGCCGAGTAAAATTCATTGGCGAATCCCATGCCGGGATACCACCAGTAAGCATATCCCAAAACACCCGTATCATAGGAATACTCACCTTTTTTCAGGCTGAGTCCGCCCCTGGCTTGAATAATATTGGATGGCTGGCTTTGATTATTACCATAAACCGCTTCTACATAGTATTCTCTTGTATCACCCAGGTATGTATTCCAATCGATAAATCTATTCGATTGAACATAGCCAAGAAATTCAAAATGTTCCTGGTTTGCATTTTTACCAAAAACCTCATATCCTGACAAATCCGGAATATTTTCTGCGAATGTTGATGGAATTGGTGATTCATTAATTGAATTGAGGATTATTCCACCTGTTGGTTTGGTTGAGGACACATTCAATATTTCCTTTGAGACATCTGTTTTCATGATTTTTGAAATGCTCTTCGACAGAATTTTCGATGGATCAGCGGGTGAAAGCGGTACACGGATACCCTCCGGAGATGAAGCAATTATCATCGCCTTGTCACCCGGCTTCATCGTCTGAGATTTATTTATTGATGTCGGTAAATCTTCGTATAACAATACATCATCAATATACCAATCCTCTCCAAACCAGGCATTACCGTAAGCATCCAGACCAACAAAACTCTGATATCTGAATCCAATCATCACCAACTGTCCGATATAGCTGCTGAGATCAATAGTGGTGTAGGTCCAGTTTTGGGGTACCGGAAAAATAGATTTAACAACCGGTGATAATTCGTAGCTATAAATACTGCTAATAATCCGTACTTCGTTGGGATGAGTATCATATTCAGAAAAATATCCGGATTGCCAAAATCCCAGTTTGTGATGACTTTTTGTTATTTTAATAAACGGAGAAATCAACCAGTCATCCATCATGACATTCGAATTTGGCAATGTATTATATCCGGTACATATTACAATACCATTTATATCATCAGCACCCCAGTGAGCGCCGGTTGGCTGCTCCTGCCAACGCGTCCAGAAACTATCATCATAAGTAAAATCCTCATAAAAACCATCGATGTCGGAATCCATAGTCACGTTATCAATTATCCAGGTTTCACCATTTGTACTGGCATAAACAAAGGCAAAATAGACGGTTTTCCCATAGTTATTTGCAAAATTCAGATCAATCTGCACCAGTTCCCAGTAATCAGGTAAATCCTGACTTGACCAAATGGTAGTAAAGTCACCGGGATCAGTGCCGGCAGTTGACATCATAACCCGGTTCGGTGCATTGTCGTAATCATTATAAATTCCATAATGCCAGAAATTCAGAACACCACCGCTACTGCTGGTAATTTGAACAGGATTTGTTATCAACCATTCTTCCTGGACCTCACCGGCTTCACCATAGCTGCAATACGCCACAGCATTATCACCAATATAACCGGAAGTCCATGAATTCCCGCGAGGATCACTACCCCTGTTATAGACCTTCCAGTCGGCCGGAATGCCCCGATTAAATTTTTCATCCGTCATAATTGAATCCAGAATTGGTGGGTCCCAGGTGATGTAAGCCGCTCCCCAGATCGTACTGTCCATAGCAGCCAGATTGCGTGGTTTAGGAAGCTGATTGCTCGTTCTAAATGTAAAATCGCCAGAATAAAACGGACCATTCCCATAACGATCATAGCCGCCGACTCGATAATGATACACTGTATCTTTCAAAAGATTGTACATTCGTATTGCATGAGTCAGATCAACATAATCATCTGTAACCGTATCTGTATAAGCCGTCGTTAAACCATATTCAACGAATGCGTTGGATGGTTCATCGGTTCCCCACCAGACACTTGCCTCATTATCATGAATTCGATATGCGGATGGCGTGTTTGTAATTTTCGGGACTGTCTGATCAATACCGGTATTAAAGGATAAAATGCTTGATTCCAATGTATCAACACCGGGAATCACTGAGGAAATCTGATAATAATAAACAGTGTTTGCGTCGAGACCATCAATTTTCACAGAGTGTTCTTTACTGAGAGTCAGGGTATCATATACGGTATTTCCAAGATTAGCATCACCCCCCCATGTTAATCTTGCATCACTGTTTTTATTGGTCTTCCAGCGAATATCCGCTCTCCAGGAATTTTCAACAATTGCAACAGGTTCTTCGATCATCTCAAATTCATCAACGATCTCCTTCTTCGGCGGATAATAATAATATGTATTATACTGACTATTTAAATAGATATCTGCAGAAACAGCATAATCGGTGACATTCAATTCCTGCAGTTGCCCCATTTTACTTTCCCACTCCATTTGGGTATTGAAAATAATTTTAAATTCATCGTCTGTCCAAACCATTGCGGATGTTGGTGTCGTTTCATAACCAATAACATCGGATTTATAATAAAAGTCGGATGCTGTCCAGATATCCAGAATTGGCGAATAACAATATGATTTTGCGGACGAGGTCGGTGAATCGGCATTTTCTATCAATAGAATTATTCTGTCATCCAATTGAAAATCAATATTCTTTGATGATGTGAAAGTGAGCACTTCACTGTTCCAGTTGCCATCAATCGCATTAAACGATCTGATATGATGCTGATTATAGTTGTCACTGTATTCGATGATTCCACAAAAATCCGATGTCTCAGTTCCAACGAAATGATCAAGGTCCACACTTGTCCATTCGTCGCGTAAGGCACTATAACCATAGGCTTTCTGCCGAGTGATCCCATTTAAAAAATCATCGTTTGTCACGATCAATCCGACATGGCCATTTACATCTATGGTTGCATTGGATTTCGCATAATTTGTTACCGTTTTTTCTGACCATTCCCCTTTTAGACCGTTAAATGTGTGAATGATGTTGCGTGAATAGGATGCATCTTCCGTAATCACAAATCCAGCCGCTTCGCCGGCATTTACGGTGACAATTGACTGATCGTTTGGAATCGTTATCTTCCGAAAATTATCACATACCGGACTAAATGCCCAGACCGGTTTATAATTGTTGACATTATCATACCAGGCCAGGAATAAACCTTTTTGAAAGATCAGGTCTGTTATTCCGTTATAACTCTCAATTGTCTCAGGTAGCCATTTTTGATCTATGCCGTTGTAAATGTAGCCAATCCATTGATTTCCTGATTTTGTTCCCTGAACAATAAAATTCTGACCAAGCAGCGGTTTTTCAAGATCAGGCCCATAAGGAAGGTTTTTTACTTGCCAATTATCATCACCAAGACTATATGTCAGGACTCTATCATATACACTGTTTCGGTCTTGCGCAATAACTGCGATTTTATCATTCAGACTGATAACCAGATCATCTTTATAGTCATAACGATCAATTATTCCATCGATTGAAGCCGGTTTCCAACTTTTTGCTATTAAATCATAGACCTCAACAGTAACATTTTCTAAAAGAGTATCGTTCGACGCAGTTTCCATCCCTTTTAGAATAACAGCCAGGCTATCTGTCACCTTTGAATTTAAATAGTGTGATGGATAATTTGTAAAATTGATTAATCGCGAATCCCAGACATTGTCAATACTGTTATAAACCTGCATCCAGTTATCGTGAGTTGTCCCATCTTTCCATAGTAATCCGATATTATCACCAAGATTAAATCCTGTCGGCTCACTTATAATCCGTGTTTGAGCAGATACACTGTTTGTCCGGGCATCGTAAAGGATGGCTCTCATCATTGCTGAACTTTTACTCAGAATTAAACCGACATTATCATCAATTATTGCAATTTCCCGCCCCAAATTTGTATAAGATATCGAACTATATTGCCATGCTCCGGTATAGGCGCTGTAACTGATTAACTGGTCATCTCCGCTTGTCAAATCCCTGATAAATAAAACTGATGTGTTGCCAATTGCCGCGAGTCTGATCTGTGATCCAAGTGAATAATTACTTTCAGTACCAGTAATCAGACTGCTCGCAGTAGCATTCATATTTTCATCAATATCAATCCGGAAATATCTGCCATTTAATCTGCCATCGATTCCAATTGTATATAAATCACCATTATTTCCATTTTCCCAGTCTTTTTTATTTACAATTGCCAAACCATTCTGAAAATCCCATAATAATAATGAATCAGTCATAGATGTAGACCGGAATTCAGTTCCGGATGATATATCAAATCCGTAAATATCCCGTACTCCACCTGGATTGTAATTGTCAGAATTCCGCCAGTCTTCCCATAATACTATCCCATTTGATATCAGCGGTCTTTCCTGAGTATTGGCATCAATACAAATATCAAAAACACCACCATCATCGATAGTCCCGTATAGTTCATCTGCCCCTAGATCATAGCCGACAATATCTCCGGGATCTTTTTCAGTCCAGACAATGTAGCGGCCATTAACATTATATGAAGAATTAAAACCTCTGCCGATATTCGATCGTATTGTTCCGTGAATATCATCGGCCGTTCCAAAAACTCCGTCCGCACCGAGACTATAAACTACCAAATCCGATACATTGGTTTCCGAATGAGTATAATTGAAAACGATGGTATTTTTATCCATCTCCGGTTTTCCAAATTTATCGTATATCCATTGGGCTGGAATCGAATCCGCTAAGAATTCCAATGTTTCACCGGTTTCAATATTATAACCATAAATTTGATTATTCCAGCCGTTTCCTTTACTGCCATTCCGCAGCATCCATTTATCCGATGCACCAAAGCCTTCAAAACCATAACCAAAGTTATTTACTGACCCTTTCTCACCGGTAATAACATCAAACCAGTAGTACCTCATATTTGAATTATTGATTGAAGGGTCATAATAATGAAATGCATAGTACAGTTTATTCCCACCGCTTGTGATAACCAACGGTTCATCGTTTTCCAGCATCGGATCAATATTATGTGACCAACGTTCTTTTGTAACTAAATTGTAAAATTCAACACCATTCATTTTCCCATCAACACCAGTCCGAATATACCCAACAATATCTCCAGCCATGGCAACATATTGCTGCCATGCAGATAATCCGCCAGAGCCCTGGTTTCCGGATTCAACAATCAACGACACAGGAATCCCAGCATTTGCAACCGGATTCAATGGATCTCGCAGATAATTATTTTCAGGAAGTACAGGGATAAATGGTACATCGGTTTTCTGCAGTTCAATAAAAATTTGATCACTACATTTGCCTATCAGATTCCCATCAATTCGGACAATATTGGTTATTTCATTTCTCAATCCTATGGGCAATCGTTGAAAATCTTCATCGGCCACCTTAATTAATTGAGAACCGTAAACATTCATTGAAATAATAAAATATAAAATAGCAACAATGCTGTGAAATACCCTTGATATTTTTAACATATTTGACATTTAATATTCCTTTAATTAATTAATTTACACAACAGTATATTAGAATACTTATAAACAATTCAAAGAAAAATATTTAAAAAGTGATTTATGTTACAAAATACATCAGTAACCAATCGAATATTATAAATTAAAAATAAGGAGATGTTTTTATGGAAATGGTTGTTGATTCACCGGAAGGATTACGAGTAGATACTCATTTTGGCAACCAGACGGTTAAAACCGATCAGCCGGTCAGGGCCGGTGGCGGCGATTCTGCGCCGGAATATATGTCCTGGGATTTTGTAAACAACGCGGTTTATCAACCGAAAATATTCGAATTATCCAACGGTTGCAAAGCAATCCAATGACGGGAATGATCGGCAATATTGAATTGGAAATACAGGTCCCACCGGAATTTCCGGAGAAATATTATGATGCCTTGGTCCGCTCGGCTAATCAGTGTGCCGTAAAAAAACATCTGGAAACACCCCCAAAATTTGATGTTTGTACAAAAGTAACCGAAGCTATGCCAGCCGATTAAGGAAAATACAATCCAAATCTTATAAAGCCGTGGTCAAATGATCACGGCTTATTTTATTTGGATGATTCCTTTCATTTTGTCTTATATTTCTGCTAAATTTTCCCAACGATGATAATCGAATTTATTAAGCAACACGAAGTATTACTGATCTGGCTGACATCCGTTTCTATCGTCACCTTTTTCGGAACGATTGCTTTCATCCCTGTTCTTTTAATTCGAATGTCGCCGGATTATTTTCTGAGTGAAAATCGGGTTCCCCTGCGTAAACGACACCATTTTTTTGCCAGATTATGCCTCCTGATCATTAAAAATATCGCCGGGGCCTTATTTCTGATTGCCGGATTTGTTATGCTGTTCATCCCCGGTCAGGGCTTGCTGACAATATTAATCGGTATCTCACTGCTGAATTTCCCGGGAAAGCGTAAATTGGAACGGAAATTAATTCTTCATCCGAAAGTGCTACCGGTTATCAATTCCATTCGTCAGAAAGCCGGAAAAGCGCCATTAATATTATAATAACCTGCTTCTGTTAATAAATATCCGATAGAAATAAGTTCATCGAGAAAAACGGGAGATAAATCTTCGAATTTCCTCCACCAACGCCGGACTGTGACTGTTGAAGTTGGTCTCCATATCAATGACAGTACTGTTTGTAATTCTATCACCGATTTTTATAATGTTTTCATGCTCATGGAGTTCATCTTTAGTTGCTGCAATAAGCAGTACGGGAATCGGGATATCCGTTAAATGAGACCAGATTTCGTAATGTGCTAATGCCAACGCGGCTTTTTTTAATTTCCAGGGATTAGCCGCTTCGAGGTTATTGCAATATTTTTCGTATTGAGCGCGATCACTGTGGATATCCAGGCGAAAATTGCGCAGGTACCATTTAATGACCGGTTTCATCAGAATATATAAGCGCGGTGGAAAGAGATATACAACACATTGCCAGAATTTCGGAATTCTGAAAACGGCGTTTATACCAATCAGAACCAGACACAGGGGATTTTTCTTGAGAAAACGATAACTTTCAACAATTGCCGTCGCCCCCAGGGAGCTGCCACAGAGGATAAATTTTCCATCCTGCACATTCAGCCGGTCGGTTACAATCGCAATATCCCGGGCAAAATCCTCCATTTGATAATTGACTTTTCCGTTTGTTTTTGACGAATTTTTCTCCCGGGTTTCAAGATAATATACGGGAAACTCCCTGCCCATTTCCACCAGAACAGTCTTCCATGTACTGATTAATGAAATCCAGCCGGGCACAAAGACTATTGTTGGCCGGTCAGTCTCCTTAACCGGTTTTATGAAAATAACAGACAGAGTGACCTGCTCGCCGACAGGAATGTGTTCCTCTTTATAACTAATTTCAGGAGTGTCTAAAAAACTCAGATCAGGCATCGTCACAGTTAGGATTTACTTCGTTTCACTGTTCATCATTGCGTGCCATTTACGATTCTGTTTATACAAAAGTTTGAAGGCTTTAAAATGTTTATCATAGATTTTTCGATTGGCCGGATTCGGTTTGTAACTGGCTTTAATTCCGATGTACTGACCAATTTCTTCGAACGACTTAATATACCCCAGTGAAATACTGGCCAGCAAGGCCACACCCTTCCCGGCAGCCTGTTGCGGATCGGTGACCTGATGAATAGTCCGGTTGGTAATATCCGCCATTATCTGGCACCAGGTATCGCTCAAAGCGCCGCCCCCAACGAAATTCAGTTCATCCACGTGACCGAAGAGTTTTTCCATGGTTTCCAATGCCCAGCGGACATTCATGGCAATACCTTCGAAAACCGCACGGATTATATGAGCACGGCTGTGATTCAGTGCGAGATTAAAAAGACCGCCTCTCAGCGTGTCGTCATTCAGCGGACAGCGTTCACCGTACATCCAGGGTGTAAATATCAGACCGTCGGCGCCCGGAGCCGTGCGTTGTACCAGTTTATCCAGAATGGTGTAAATTTTATCCACATGGTACTCTTCCTTCAAGTCCCGGGCATAATAAATCACCTTTTTCTTAATCCATTCCAAACAGATCCCCATGGTATCCTGAGTACCAATACCCAGATAATATTTCTCGGGATAGGCGCTACCAATACAACCGGCATAATGCACGATGTCGATTTTCCGTTTGGTGAAATGCCCGGCTACTCCTCCGCTGGTCCCAACGCGGATGTGCATTCTGCCGTTTTCTACGGCGCCACTGCCCAATGCGGCCGCCGAAATATCCCCTGCGCCGGCAATCACAGGCGTCCCCGATAACACACCAAGCATCTTTGCAGCGGCTTCAG
>QNCV01000096.1 GCA_003645845.1 Fidelibacterota bacterium
AATAGTAACGGCTCAATTCCTTTTTCTGCTATTCTATCCCTTAAAAACATCAGCGGCGCGACCCCAACGCCACCGGCTAATAAAATCGGTTTATAATCAGAATTATTATAGGTAAAGCCGTTACCCAGCGGACCAAGGATCGTGACCGTATCGTCTGCCCGCCATCGGCTCATGAGGGTTGTCTGCGGTCCAATGACCTTATAGATCAGCACAATACAATCATTAATAACGCCGGCAATGCTGAAGGGCCGGGGAAAAATCCGGATTGATTCCGGGAAATAGACATTGATGAATTGACCGGGCTGACAACGACAGACAATATCCGGAGCGTGAAGTTCGGCCCGGTAGATTCGGTCTGCAATCCTGATATTTTCAATTACCCTGGCAATGGTCATTGATTTCATTTACGATCCCGTTCATCTGCTTCATCGGGCGGTAAATCACCTGCTCCGCTACTATCGGGAAGACTAAAATCCTTACCGGTAGAATCCGCACTTGAGTCGTCACCGGCGCTGGTTATCCAGTTTGAAATTTCCTGTAAATCATTCAATTCCTTTTTCCCATATTCCAATAAATCACTTTCTGGATATTTTTCCAGGAATTTCTCATAATATTTAATTGAATTACCGAGATTATATAAGCGGTAATGGTACAACCAACCAATTGCAAGCAGGCTTTTCTCCGCATATTTTGTATCGGGATATTTATCGGCGATTTCAGAATATACCGTAATTGCCGAATCGGGTTGGAAATCAAAATAACTTTCCGCTCGTAAAAACATTTGTCGGGCCTGAAGATTATCCTCAGGTATAACGATATCACGATGTTCGATAAAGCGGAGATACTGAGAGTCAGGAAATTCGAGTCGCATAGAATCGAGATAGCTATCGGCCAGATCGTCCTTTCCGGATTCCTTTAATAAAAAATAGAGGGCGTACAGCGCCTTATCCCGAACCGGATTATAATAGGGTGTTCTGTAGATTCTGTTAAAATAGTAAAATGCGCTGTCGGTATTCCCAAAATTAAAAAAATGCATCTCACCAAGTTCATACAATTCCTGGTAATAATTTTTAAAAACGGTAACCGTATCGGCCATTTGCGCTTTTGCCCGCTGAAATTGCTCAAGCGCTTTTTTAATCTCATCGGAATCTTCTTCCTCGGTATTTTTTATATTGGACGAATCAATATTACCCTCAGCATTATCAATATAGATTTTTACCGTTTTCCATGTTTCTTCATATTTCTTTCTCAACGCGAAATACTTGGTAATATCAGCGATTTTCTCCTGAGCGCTAAGAGCAAACCTGGAATTCCGGTCTTCCTTTTTCACTTTTTCATAATTCGTCTTGGCTCTCTCATAATCGTTTAGTGTGTTCATATACAATTCACCGAGATGATAATAGGCTTCAGATGAAACTGGCTTACCCTTATATTTTTCCGTAATTTGGCTGAACCGCAAACGGGCAGATTCCAAATCCCCTTCTGCCAGATAAAGCAAAGCCAACTGCAGTTCAAGATCACCCCAGATTGCTTCGTTTGATATATCATTTAATTTGGCGTCAATCAGCGTACGAGCCTCATCAAACCGGTTATCTTCGCGATAAATACGTGCCAGTAAAATCTGCATTTTATCAATCAATTCCGAAGACGGATGATATTTATAAATCTTTTTCAGATTGGTAATAGCCAGATCAATGTTATTTTGGGCCAGATTGATCTCGGCAATTTTATACTGTGCCGATGCCGCCTGTGGTATATCGCGCCCGGCGCTGATTGTCTTTTGGTAATAAATCAGCGCTGAATCAAGTTCCCCCGATGATCGATATAAATCGGCTAACGCGAAAAATATTTCCGATCTCATCTGCGGGTTTTTCTCACGCTGACTCGATTTCAACAATTGTCGCAACGCCTGTTCCTTTTCTCCCAGTTTCCACAGACAGCGACCATACCAGATTTCAGCCCGCGGGCGCAAATCACTAGCCGGATAATTCGCAAAAAACTGCTCGAAATTTTTCCGGGCGGTTGAATAATCCGTTTTATAATAATGTGACATTGCAATGATATAAGCCGCATTATCCGTCCAGCGACTATCCGGATAATTTATCAGTACCTTATTGGATTTTTCGATAGCCGAATTGAAATATTTTCTGATATTCACTGTAATTCTATCATTTCCCTGAGCCTCAATTTCCTGAATACCCTTTTTAAAATACTGTTCCGCATTATAAAAAGTGTTGTAATATGCACAGGAGGCCAAAAGAACTGATACAACTACCGGGAATATTTTCCTGAATATTAACCTTTGATATTCCAATTTTAATTATTCTTCTTAATTAATTGTTTATAATCTTCGATAAACATTGGTAAGATCGTACCTGATGGGCCTTCCAACCGGAGATCCACAATGTCGCTAATGGCCGTGTTTGCGGTATTTATTTCAATTAAATACGCACCGTTTTGCTTGGCAATCCGGGGTAAATTTGATGCCGGAACAACCTGCGCACTGGTTCCCACTGAGATAAATACATCACATGTAATTGCCGAATCATAGGCTTTTTCGATACTCTCTTCTGGTAATGCCTCACCAAACCAGACAACATTGGGGCGAATCAGACCACCGCAGTAACAATGCGGAATATGATTGGGATTATGGCGGTAAATCTCATCAAATTCTTCCTGTGAAAACCGCTGATTGCAATTGATACAGTAATTTTCCAGGATATTTCCATGCAATTCAATTACATCCATACTGCCGGCTCTCTGATGCAATCCGTCGACATTCTGAGTGATCAGATCAAATTTCGAAGCAAGCTGTTGTAACTCCCGTAACGCATAATGTCCGGCATTTGGCTTACTGTGATAAAGAATATCACGCCGGTGCTGATACCATTCGGTAACAACAGCTGTATTCTTGTAAAAAGCTTCAAAACTGGCCAACTCTTCCGGTGATAACTCTTTCCAGAGACCTTCCTCTCCCCGGAAAGTTGGAATGCCACTCTCAGCGGAAATTCCGGCGCCCGTCAAAACCGTAATTGCCCTGGCGATTTTCAGCTCTTTGATTGCAAGTGGATCTTCGATAAGTTTCATTCAGATTACTGGTTTCCTATTTTATATTATTTCTCATAAACGCTCAAATTTATTGCCTTTTATCTCACAAACAAATGAATTATTCCATTTATGCAACAGACAATATCAACGGAAAGATACTTTCAGGAAGATGCAGAATCATAATGTTGTAACCTCAATTTCTGAAAAATCATAACGATGCTATTTCTGATATCTCTTCGAGTTAGCGTCTTTAATTAGTGCGGTTCCATAACTAACTATTGTTTATTGAGCGGATTTATCTAAATTTAAGAACATAACTTTGATAATATTTCAATCTATGAAAAACAAACGGAGTTTACATGAGAAAAGAAACAGTTGAACTACTAAAAATTCTTTCCGTTGCGCTTGGCACCATACTCATCATATTGATACTAACCGCCCTTTTCAACCGACACTTGGAACCCGAAAAACAAAAGATTCAACCGACCATATCGCCCTCACGGGAATTGCGGGGCGTTTGGATGAGTCGGTTTGACTACACTCAAAACCTGGGAACCACCCAAAAAGAGATTATCCAGCAATATATCGACAAATCTTTCAAATCGGTAAAAGAAGCTAATTGCAATACCATATTTTTCCAGGTCCGCGGTAACGGCGATGCATTTTACAAATCCAGTTATGAGCCCTGGAGTCACCTGTTAACCGGAACGCTCGGGAAGGATCCGGGTTGGGATCCCCTTGAATTTGCTGTAATTACGGCAAATAAATACAATCTTGAGTTGCACGCCTGGATAAACACTTTCCCCTGCTGGCGCGGAACACAGGATCCGATTAAAACAACTCCTCTCCAGCCCTATTCAGCCCATCCGGATTGGCTGGTTTGCGACAGCAATGGAGTCGCCATGCCGAAGTCCGATCATTATGTTTCATTTTCACCGGGCAACCCGGACGCACGCCGTCATATCCGAAACGTTGTCATGGAAATCTGCTCGAAATACGATATCGACGGAATTCATTTTGATTATATTCGCTATCCGGAAGGTTCTACCACAAAGGGATATTCTCATGATGCCGTCAGTGTTGATCGGTTCAATTCGAGACGTTCAAATCCTCTGAAACTTGATTGGGCCGACTGGCAGCGGGAACAGGTGACCACATTCATAGCCGAGGCGTATAATGCAATAACCTCGGTTGATCCGTCCATAAAAGTGTCTGCGGCTGTATTGGGAAATTACAATATGCCCGGCTGGAACGGATACAACAAGGTTTATCAGGATGCTGCCCGCTGGGCGGAAATCGGGAAAATCGATATGATTGTCCCCATGACCTATTCATCTCGCAAAAACGGTCGATTCCAATCGATGATCAAACTCTGGAAGAGTCTTCAGAACATTGACCGTCCAATTACCCCCGGACTTGGCGTCTGGACATTGCCATTTTCAGAGATACTTGAGGAAATTGACGACGTCCGTAACACCGGCCTGAGTGGCGTCGTATTATTTGCAATGAGTTCCCTGGACAGCGCCCGCTGGGATTCCCTGAAAAATGAAAGATTTCAATATCCGGCGATCCCTCCCGCACTTCCCTGGAAATTCCGGGAAGATGTACCGGTGCCGGAAAACTGTTCATTATCATTCATGAATGAAAAACTGGTTTTCAACTGGCAAACCAAAGCACTGAAAAACAGGGGTAACTTTATTCGAAATTATATCATTTATTCTTCCCAAAGCGATTCTGTCGACACTACCGACGGATCGTCAATCTTTGCCATAATCCCGGGCAATACCGAGCAGTACATAATCGAAAAAGACACATTTACCGACAAACAGCACTTCTTTATCTCGGCTCTTGACGCTGCCAATAATGAAAGTCGGATTAGTAAGTTCTCAACGGAAGTAGAAACCATGGAATCCGAAAAATGAAATATCTCCATCCCATTCTCGCTCTCCTCCTGATAATCAATCAAGGTTGTTCCCAACTGTCTTCAATCCGGCATAATCCAGAAAATAATGCCGATTGGGTCGAGCAAACCCTCCATTCGATGACCCTGGATCAGAAAATCGGTCAGATGATTCTGATGACCTTTAGCCCCTCATACATGTCGGATTCCAGTCAAGAATGGTTGACAATTAAAGACAATATTATTAATAAACACGTCTTTGGATATCATATCTGGCATGGCGATATCTATGCCGCCCGGCATTATATAAGAAAAATGCAGGAGATGTCCGATATTCCGTTGGTTTTTTCCGCAGATTTTGAACGGGGCGTCGGCTTGAAATTTGACGGCGCCGTTGAGTTCCCGACAAATATGGCATTCGGCGCTACACGAAACCCGGATTATGCTTACAAAATGGGCGCCTATACGGCCCTGGAAGCCAAAGCCATCGGATTTTCCATGGCCTTTGCACCGGATGCCGACATTCAGAATAATCCCGACAATCCGATCATCAACACAAGGTCCTTCGGTGAAACGCCGGAACTGGTTTCGGAAATGGTCACGGCTTTTATCAGGGGAACCCATGATAATCGTTTCGGGGCGGCAGTAAAACATTTTCCGGGACATGGTAATACGAACTTTGACTCCCATGTGGACCTGGCCACGATCTATTCCGACCTGAATCAGATGAAAACGACCGAACTCCGTCCCTTTCAAGCGGCTGTTGATAATGATGTTGACATGATTATGACCGCTCATATCTATGTTCCCTGCCTTGAAAAAACACCCGGAAAACCGGCGACGCTGAGCAAGTCCATACTCACCGGTTTATTACGTAATAAAATGAATTTCGAAGGTATCATCATTACCGACGCCATGGGAATGGGCGGCATCAAAGCCAATTACACTGAAAAATATGCCGTAGTATCCGCCATTCAGGCCGGTTGCGATTTGCTGATAAATAATGGAACCGACGCCTCATATACGTTTAATTGCATCAGGGAGGCAATCAATACCGGCCGGCTGAGCGAAGCCCGGATTGATTCTTCTGTCCGTCGGCTATTAACCCTGAAAGCTAATTTGGGACTTAATATCAACCCCTTGCTCGACATTGACAGCGGCGATCGGCTGATCGGACAGATCAAAGTCAGGGATTTCGCGCAACAGGTTGCTGATGATGCCGTAACCCTTGTGAGAGACGATTTAAAATTAATCCCCTTAAAAGAAAGTTATGATGATCTGACAATCATCAACATTCATGATACTAATACAAAACATGAATTTAATTCCTTTCAAAAAGGGCTGCTGAATTTTTATCCTGAAGCGAAGGTATTTAACCTGGATTTAAGCGATAATTCGGAAGCCTATCGGACAGTAATTGACAGTATATCTGAAAAAAGCACCGTAATCATCGGCGCTTTCGTTCGTTACGGCGCCTACAAAGGGCATGTGGACTTTAACAAGATTCAGATCGATTTTATCAATCAGCTTAACAGAAAAACAGAAAATATCATCGTTTATTCCTTTGGAAATCCATATATCCTCCGTCAGATTCCCGGCATCGGGAGCTACCTCTGCGGATATGGCTGGCAGGCGGTCTGTCAGAAAGCGGCCGTAAAAGCCTTGACGGGTCAGATTGACATAAGCGGTAAATTACCCGTGACAATCCCCGGAATCGCTGATTTCGGATCAGGAATCCACTTACCAAAAAATCCGGTATTCACGGATGACCGCAGAAAAAGTGTCTCTTTCACGCCAATTCGCCGGGGATTTCCTTCTGAAGCCGCCATTGACCCGTCCAAGCTGAAAGAAATTGAAAATATGTTGAATAAGGGCGTGCAGGATTCGGCGTATCCCGGCGGCGTTTTTCTCGCCATGAAAGACGGCATTATCGTGGAGGAATATGCATTCGGCCACCTGAGTTACGAACCAGGTTCACCCGCCGTAAATATAAGGACAATCTACGATCTGGCTTCGATGACAAAACCAATAGCAACCACCGCCGCAGCAATGTTATTGTACGATAAAGGCCAAATTGATCTGGATGAAAAAGTATCGGCAACGATACCCGAATTCGGCCAGGGCGGAAAAGAAAATGTGACAATTCGCAATTTACTTACCCATACCTCCGGCCTTCCGCCATTCATTCAACTCTGGAAAGTCGCCGACAGCCCGCAGGCCATGTTGAATTACCTCTATAATTACGAAACCGCCTATCCGACCGGAACCGAAACTCAATACAGCTGCATGGGAATGATAGTGCTTCAAAAAGTGATTGAAGCAAAAACCGGACAGCCTCTTGATAGTTTTCTATCGGAGATTCTGTATAAACCCCTGGGGATGAATTTCACGTGTTACAACCCACCGGCAAAATGGGCGGATAATATTGCTCCCACGGAATACGATCCTGAACGGGGCGGTATTGTACATGGCAAGGTTCACGATGAAAATGCCTATTATCTTGGCGGCGTATCCGGGAATGCCGGACTATTCTCCACAGCCCGGGATTTGGCAATCTTCTCACAGATGCTACTGAATGGTGGATGTTACAGGGGAACAAAATATTTCAAGCCTGAAACTGTTGGACTATTTACTCAACGTCAGAACGTTGTCGAAGGCAGCGATCGTACTCTCGGCTGGGGAACACCGAGCGGAAAGTCATCTTCCGGTCAATACTTTTCGGAAAACTCTATCGGACATACCGGCTTTACCGGAACCAGCATCTGGATCGATTTTGATAAAAAACTGGTGGGAATCCTGCTGACGAACCGGGTTCACCCCACTCGCAATAATCATAAACTCTATGATTTTCGATACAGGATTTATGATCTGCTGCAGGAATCGGTAACCGATTTTCCCCTGACGAAAAATCCGAATGTGGATTATTAGCATTTAGACACAGAACTACCCTTCTACCTGTCAGGTTATCTCATCACAATGCTCTGTGTCACGACAATAGTAGAGAATAGGATAAGTATTATCTATTCTCTTCTAACGGACAGATATCAGCCACCGAAAAAAGTATTGAGCTTGACCTCCCCCTGTTAAATTACTACGATCAGCTACTCAATGATGTGGAACGCTATCTCATCAATCACGCCAGTGAACATAACCCCCAGAATCTTTATCTATTACGATCGGTCCCGGGAAGCCAATCCCTTGACTGGCAGTGACACGGGTAACGAACATATTTCCAGAGCAGAGACTCCCGATAGTGATTGAAGGCAGACCCGGATGGGCCTGAAAACCATGATGGAAAAACAAGTCGGAACATAAGATCGTCGGTAAACATTTGCACGCTGAGAAGGAAATTTTACTTACGCA
>QNCV01000097.1 GCA_003645845.1 Fidelibacterota bacterium
CCGATTTTCATTCTGCCTATAGATGACAATTCATAGTGCAGTCCTAAACCAAAGTCATAATATGAATAGTAGTCTTCCGATTCGGAATTTTCATATTCATTAATCACCGACGAAATCAATATTCTTGGTACAAGATACAGGTTTTTATTCAGGCTTTTTCCATACTCAATCTTTAATGCGGGGCCAATATTATCGCCAACCAAATATGTTCCAATCCCATTTTTCAGGTATTTGCTGTTAATATTACGACCGTTGGCAATAATCGTTAGAATTATCAAAAATAACAGAATCATGCTTTTCCTGATCATAGAGGGCCTCTTCCTTTTATTTTCTTATATTTCCACCTTTTTTCATTCTATTCTTACACACAAAAAAAAACATCTTTTTCCCGCCAGCGGGAAACATTCGCAAAAGTCCTGCGCAAGATAGTTGATCTATATTTATTTGCAAGCCCGTCTTTTTCTTCCGGGGCAACGGCAGAATTTATCAGAATTCCTCCGTCGCGATAATGACAATCGGAAATTCATTTCAAAGATCCCTGAAGCGCTCTCACCGGGCGTGTAGGACACATGCGATAAAATCTGCGTTACAGTCCTGACAGGTTTTATGACCTGTCAGGACTTTTAAAAATCTACTTCATCAAAACCACTTTCTGGCTCAGCCTGTGCTCCGCCGAATGATAAACAATGAAATAGACGCCCGTGGGCACAACCGCACCGCTGTTATCCCGGCCGTCCCAGACTATGCTGTGATAGCCGGCGGGATAGGTGTTTGTCTGCCGGTTATTCAGACGCCAGACTTCACAACCTTTGATGTCATAAATGCCGAGGGAAAAACGGGTCTCTTCCGGCAAGTCCAGCTTCAGTGTCGTTGTAATGTTGAAAGGGTTGGGATAAACCGGATGCAGGCAAAACTCCGTCGGGATCGGGTCAATTTCGACAGCCCGGAATTTCTTATCTTTGGCATTAGGGGTAAAATTTCCGGTAACCGATACTGTGTTTGACCAGTCCGGTGAGTAGAGATTGCCGTCACCGCTGACGGCACGGATCTTATAGTAGGCCGCATATCCGCTGCCCGACGAAAAACCATTGTCACTATAGGTCGTATCGCCCGCCTGACCATAATGAATACAACACCAGTCTTCGATTGTCTGCAAATACTTAAATCCTCCCTTAACCTTTCGCCAGACTTCATAAGTCGCCGCCGCCCGGGGCTCCGAACAGCGCCAGGTCAATAAGGGGCGATTGTTCGACCAGGTGACTGTCAGGTTGGAGGGGGTGGTGGGTTTGACAGATGTCTGTACTTGATTCGATGAATCCGGAGAGTTGATTTTACCATTTCCGCTAACGGCAACTATACAATACCTTGCATACGCATTACCAATTGAAAAACTATTATCGGTGTAAGTCGATATTCCCGCCCCGGTTGAATCAATACAATTCCATCCCGGTGAACTGGAAATTTCCCGATATATTTTGTAATAGGCCGCCGATTCCGGCTCCGACAGGTCCCAATTTAATACCGGATTCCCATTAGAATAAGATAGCGCCAGATTTGTCGGCGTTGTGGGCTGAAAACGATCTCGGGACGGATCGCCCATTTCTTTTATTTCCCAGATTGATAGGATTGGGTGAGGTGATCCGTCGCTTGTTAATTGAATCCAATTCCCATTTCCATCGTTTGAATAATAAAATCTACCTGTAGAAGCATCGTATTTTATCCAGAGATCTATCCAGTGTCCTGCATATCCGCCAATTAAATCATAGCCACCATATCGATCATCGCGAAAATCCAAATAGAAATAATCATTAGTATTATTTCGACAAAGTTTATACAAACCCCAACCATAAATCGGATACTTAGAACCAATAGAAGTAACAAAATGCCAACCAGCCCAGTTGTCATCATTTTCTATTAAATAACTTGCGGTATATTGAGATTCATCGTAAGAATCCGTAAGTAATAAATCGTCATCCTAGTCGTCCGCACCCCATACTGAACTTTCTGCTGTCATTGTGAAAGTAATATCTACATCAGAATTTACAATCCCAATGTATAGCTCTACTGCCGTGGATAATATTTCTGACTTTAGTGAAACAATCGTCATAGTAATTATATTAAAAATTACTACAAACTTCTTCCTCAATGAATGACATAAATCCATTCCGACCTCCATCCCGGTACTAATATTGAATTATTCACAATTATCGGCGAACCGCCAAGTCTGGTAAATTCTGATGTATTATTCATATCCCAAACCGGATCACCCGATATATTTACACAGTAGCCCACTAAATATTCATCTTTTCTGAATCCATAAATATTATTATTACCATCAATAGTTAATGCACATTCAATTCCTTTCTTCGGTAATTGCCATCGGAACTTACCATCGTTGGTAAATGAAAAAAGTGTATCGGTTCCAAAATATACATTACCCTCCCGGTCAATCGCAGGATTTAATTCATAGGTATATTTTTTCTTCATCGGGAATTTCCAGCGCAGCGAACCGTCGGGGTTTAAACAAACAAATGCAAAATCACCATCATCAGAAGAAGAATATCCGCCCGCATTATAAATAAATATGTTCCCCTCATTATCAACCATCGGAGCGCATTCTAATGTTTCACTTCCATAAGTCCACGATATTGATTGGTCTTCAATATTAACAGCGACCAAAGCAACGCCATTATCACCATTCAAATATAATGTTTTCCCATCAGGGGAAAATACCGGAAAATTAGTTGGGCCGGGGTAAAACCGATCATCTGAAAGTGACCATTTGACAACTCCATTTTTCCCTATTGCAATTAGTCTCTCCGGGAAAACTGTAAAATAATAAACCGTTGTATCCAGCCCAACAGTTATACCAACATTCTGTGCCCACAAAGGATAATCAACGTCGACAAAACATTGCCAGAGAGTATCTCCTGTAGATGTCAATCTGATAAATTCGCCATCTTCCAATCCAATGGTTACAATACTGCCGTCATATAGAACAACCGGTGTTGCAGAAGGTTCGCGATGGACTTCTTTTGACCATTTAATGTTGCCGCCTAGATCGGTTGCCTGAAGGTATGAGACTCCGGAAATTACATTATAAAAAAATAACGTAGAATCAATACCAACCACTACGCCGGACTGAGATTCATTTGATGGATATCTACTGACAATAGTCCCCGAAAGGGCGCCCGGATATGGACTTCTGCCGGTATTCTGCGGATCGTGCCGGTACATCGGCCAGGGGCTGTCCGCCAGGCTGGGCCAGTCAATTGACTCCTGTTTATACGGATTATCATCCTTCGGGTTGGTTGGGCTGTCCGGGCAGGCGCTCAAAAACAACAGCGCCGCAATGCTCAAAAAGATTACCTTGTTCTGCATCTTTTCTCCTTTCTTGTTACTTCAAATTACAAACAACTCTTTCGATTGTCATCTCCTTTCTGACAATCATTCCGCCCATTTTTAGCCCCACCTGATAGAACACTGCTTTGATTTAACTTATATCCTCTTACAGGCTTTAACAGGAATTTTTAGTCGGGAACGGCTGAGATTGCCAGAAAATGATACGAAAACCGGCACCGCTTATTTCAGATAAACCAGCTTCTCCCGTAACAGCGTCTTGCCACCGGAAGTAACAATCAGAAAATAAACCCCCGACCGCAGCGGCCGGCCGCTCAAATCCTTTGCGTCCCAGCAAAAGGCGTAATCGGCGGTTCGCTCCGGTAATTGTTGTACATAAACACATTTTCCAAGCATGTCATAGATCGCAATTTCATTAACTGCGCTTGCCGGGCTGTTAATCCTGATACTTATATCATTATTGAATGGATTCGGGCCGAAGAAAAGATCAGCCTTCGCAGGATCGAGAGATTTAATATCAAATATCTGACCTTTGGCGGCGGGGATATATTCTCCTCTTGTACTTACCAGATTGGACATTTTATTATCAATCGTTTTTACATAATAATAGGCAATGTCCGTGCCGCCTTTACTAAATTCTCTGTCAATATAATATAAAAAAGGTTCCGGGCCGGATATCTTAACCCACAGTCCAAACCGGCCAATTTTACGATATACTTCGTATCTTGTGCCTTGCGGCGTGGTTTGGTTCCAAATCAGGTAAGGACGACCATCATGATTCCAAAATATTTTAAGTACAAAATCATCCGTAGCTTCAAATGGTTCTTGGTACGCGCAGGTTTTATTATGGACGTCCCAAAAACTTACAGCTTCTCCTGAATAAACAACTTCGTGATAATTCGTACTGTCTGAATTTCTGTATAGCACAAATTTATTCTGATAGTCATAGTTATAATAAATCCATATATCAGGTGTACTAGTGCCGGGGACAGAGAGATCGGCATCGCGAAAATCAAAATAAAAATAGGGCGCATCTTCAGAATTACCTACCTGAATCTTATAAAAACCGTGTCCAATAAATTCATACACACCCTGCGGATCTGTGACTCCATCCCAATCATAACCATATTTATTATTATCCTGGTTTCCGGGAACTATTAGAGTTCCACTATCATACTCATGAGTTATACAATAACGAGGAATTGATTCGTAATCGCGGCTTTCATATACAATCGACTGTATCTCGTGGTACCATATATCTTCACCGCTACCGTTAACTGTAATTATATACAGTTCATGACGATAAGATTCCGTCTCTGCAATACATATACTAATAAACGCAATATAAATCAACAATATTAATTTGTACTTCATAACAGACTCCAATATTCAACCAATTTTAATAATTCCGTTAAATTCATCGTTTCGGACACCGGCGATCAACAATTCTCCTCTGGAATTAATAGCCATAAATATTTCTTCTCCGATAGAACTAAAGACTTGTGTGCTCCAGCGCAGTTCACCGTTTGAATCAAGAGAAAAAATCCTTCCGTCCGTCGAATATGTATAGGTGTTTCCGGCGGCATCGGCTATTATCCAGGCGTCAACATTATCTTCAACCTGATATAACCAGCGAATATCTCCTTCCGGACTGACTGAAATTATAGCCGAAGAATTATTCCATACATCAAAATAGAGATTCCCTTCAGGGCCAACGGTTATATTCGTGCTCCCGGAAAAATATTGAATACCATTCACAAGTAACTTAGTTTCCCAATCCAAATTACCGTCAGGCATTATTGCCAGGACACTACTGTCCGTCAAAGTATATATCTTACCATTACAATCTACTGATATCGAACCTTTTCCCGGCCGGCTCCATAAAATATTTCCACTTGCGGCATCCAGTGCAAATGTTGAGTCACGGGAACTCGCATATATCCGGTCTCCTTGAGGTGCAAAAGGACCGATAAATGTAAATTCCCTTGTTGTATTTTCCCACCGAATTTCCCCATTAACCGTGTATGAAGATATACCATTATTCGCCCAATACAGATTGCCTTCCTTGTCAATCTGTAACGCCCACATCGGACAGTTTTGATTAATAATTGTCCGGCTTTCAATAATACCATCATCTTTTATCCGGGTAAGCGAGCAATCAGAACCAAATACACAAACACCCTCTTTTGATATAACAGGAACAACATTAATAAAGCCGTTGATTTCACTCACCGACTCATAAGCCACTGCTTTCCGCCAGACAATCTGATAATCGGCGTTCAATCTGGTAATTACTCCAACACTTTTATTGAAAGTATTAACAAATGATGAGTCCCAGGAAGTGGTGATATAGATGTTGTCATTTTCATCGATCAGAAAACCGGATTCCCACATTGCGCCGGTCAAATTCTGATAAACACGGAACGTATCGTTTGTGTTAGGCCCTATATACTGACTGCGAAAAGTCCACTGGGGATCATGGCCCCACATCGGCCAGGGGCTGTCCGCCAGGCTGGGCCAGTCAATTGACTCCTGTTTGTAGGGATTGTCGTCCTGCGGATTTGTCGGACTGTCCGGGCAGGCGCTTAAAAACAACAGCGCCGCAACGCTTAAAAAGATTACCTTGTACTGCACCTTTTCTTCTTCCTTGTTTCTTCAAATTAAAAACAACATTTTCGATTGTCATCTCCTTTCTGACAATCTTTCCTCCCCTTTGCAGCCCTTCCTGTAGAACATTGCTTTGATTGAATATATATCATCTTACAGGCTTTGGCAAGGAGTTTTTCAGCGCAAAGCCGCTTCTCATTACCCCTTTTCAAGTCAATGTAAAATGAAAAAAGAAGGTTTAGATGCAAGGACAATGAAACGGATATTTTTATTCACAGGTCTGTCAAACCATAATTAAATTTCAGGCGAAAAAACAAAAAGCCCGGAGTTTTTACTCCGGGCCTTTGCATATCACAAACTGCGGAGCAGATTCCCGCAGTCAGCAGACAGAATCATTATTATCGCCAGAAAGATGCTCGCTCAGAAGCATAACTGAGCATATTTTTCTGGCTTGAATAGACTTTCGGATCGTCGGGATAGCGGATGTAGTTTTGCGACCAGTTGGCCTTTGAACGACCCAGATAGATCGTCCCCAGAACGAACTCGCCTTTTTTCAGTTCAACCTTGAGGCCTTTCGTATCCGAAACATTATACTGATCGTATTTGTCCGGATTCTTGGTCACAAAACCGGTCTTTTTCGCATTGACGACATTTTTGAAAAAGTTCTCGATTCTGTAATCCTTCACAGTGCCGGTATCGGGTTCCGCAAAGACCCAGGTCGTATCGGCCTTCAGCAATGTCACAGATACCGTGTCCTTGCTGACGGTAAAAGCATTGACATCTTCGACATTGACATCGAAAACTCTGCTGACATTCGGCTGATAACGCCTATTCTTAAGTGATACAACCAGCAGCAACAGAACAGCTATAACCAGCAGAATAATATACTTTGACCACGGATTTTGTTTCTTAGCCATAGAGACCCTCCAGCAATTTGCGTTTATTGACATTACTTCTCCAGCGCAACAGACCGAATACAATCACCAGCAGAGCCGGTAGAATGATATTCAACCATTTCCAGAAATGCCGGGCGCCGTCCGATAATTGGTCCAGAGGACGGGCAGTTACCGTCCGTGATCGGATTTCCACCAGTTCCTTATCCCCCGACAGATAGTCTATACTGTTCAGAATAAAATCGGTATTTTCCGGGATACCGGCAGCGCGATTGTCGTTGAAAAACTGGTTGTCAGCAATCAGCAGAATCTGTCCGTTGTCACCGGTCCCAATGAATTTATCTTTTTTGTTATACTCCGGATTGTCAGCAAAATAACTATTAAAGGGAGCTTCCACCAGACAGGCAATCGCTTTGGATTTCAGCGGGAAGGAGACCATGGCGGGATTGTTCATTTGAGAACTGGGAATATGCGGAGAAATGTTATAACCCTCGACCATATTGTATTGCCCGTAAGGCGTCATCTGCGGCACCATTCCGGGAGAAATCGCGCCGGTTTTTTTCGATGTCATCATTAATGCCGTAAACTGTACGGTTGAATCGGCCGGCGCAACTTCATTTACGAAAAATGCCCTTACCTGTTCGAGATTTTTCACAATCAGGTTCTCCGGATCAAATTTCTGAATCAACGGAAAGGCCGGATAATCCACCGCGTTACTGAAGGAGAAGAAACCCCGGCGCTGCTGAATTGAAATCTGTCCGCAATTGGCATCAACCAGCATATCGGAACCAATGGAAATTCCGTAATTTTCGTAAAAATCAAAGATATTCGACTTAATCTCCGAAGCATATCCTTCCTGCAAATGAGCCACCTGATGCGACTGGCCGACAAAGAGTTTCCCGCCCCGCATAAGGAACTGATCCAGATTATACAGTTGATCCAGCGCAACAGTGTCCTGGAATCCATTCATTACCAGTATATCGATATCCTCCGGCACAGCTGAATTCAGCGACACCGAGCGAACATTGTATGTCTGGCGCAGACGTTCCTGTAGTTTCGATGTTGAAATATCCTTACTATCGGACGAAACAATCCCGATCGTTTTCATATCGGTTTCCGCCAGTTTCTTAATGGCCGCGGTGATTGTATATTCCAGTCCTTCATCGGTATTAATTGCCGGAATTGTCTCTTTCTTGTCGTTGTAAAGCAGCACCATGCCCATATAGATATTCTTAATCTCCAGTTTATCATTCTCAATAACCTGGGCCTGCATGGGCGGAATACCGTAACTCCGGGCTTCGGCCTGAGCATCGGAATTATCATCGGGCGAAATAAACTCGAAATGAAACCGACCTTTGGAATAAGCTTCATACTCTTCCAGCAAATCCTGCAGATATCGGCGGGAATTAGCC
>QNCV01000098.1 GCA_003645845.1 Fidelibacterota bacterium
AATTTAAGGATAGGTCTTCCGCTTTTATGCGAGAAATGTATCTGAAGTCCGCAGAAGGTAATATTTGGTTGAGGAAAGAGTTGATGGAAAAGGGTCTTTGGTAAGGCAGCGGTCTTGTCCCATGGGGATCCCTACGGGAAAAACCGCCGGGTTTACGCCCTTGGGGGTTCTCTCAAGGAGATCTCTTTGAGGGAGTCCCTCCACCTCCGCAAATCTTCTTTCCGAACAGAATTGGAGCTGTCGTTAAAATCTCAAGTGGGATTTGCCATGCTGATGACGGAATGAATTTCATTATCTCTTTTATAAAAATTCCGATTTATCTGGAAAGAAAGTTGTTTATTTGATGGTGAGGTCTTTCGGGTATTGTGAAACTATTGAGTGTATTAATTGTATAAACCAGCGTTTGATTTATCCCGATGATATAAATTATATTTCTTGAAAACGAAGCATTTGGAGTTTATTTGATCCGTCACTAAATTGCGAAGTTTGACAGGGTTTTTGTGAAAAAAGTAACTAAAATAACAGCCTTAATATTCATTTTTCTTTTCTTCGGTGTCAGCGGCATCGCATTTTATTTTTTTAATTCAAATATCTGGAAGCACACTGTTGAAAATCTTGTCCGGGATCAGTTGTCCAAACGAAGTGATCTGATGCTAACTATCACCGAAATCAGCGGAATGCCGGTCGTTGGTTACTTAAATGTTAGGGGCATCCAATTATCAACACCAAAGGGATATACGATTGCCGAGTTGTCAAAGGTAAATCTGAGCTATGGGCTGTTTCATTTTCTGTTTAACCGTGGTGAAATCCGATTGTTAGCCGTTGACGGAGTAAAATTCAGTTACCCTGCGGCTCTTGATTCTTTGGCAAGTCATATTAGGCCTGCAACGACCGGTGGTATTAAACCGCACTTGTCATTTGACAGATGTGTATTAACAAATCTGTCAATCCTTGACAGTCGGCATTTACTCAATCCGCTGATTTCGAGCCGGGAAATTGTCGGAAAAATTCAGATATTCCAGGACTCTCTGACTGCTGAGATGAAGAATGCAGATATATTTATTCATCCGGTTGACGAGAACTTTAAGGTTAATAATACTCAACTGGTGTTGAAAACGGATTCATTGTTTGTTAAAAATGGATTGATAGAAAATAAATCCAGCCAATTCAGGTTTGATGGTTATGTAATTCTTGACTCTGTGATCAATGCAAAAATTGATTATCGGCTTGATAATCTTATGCTCAGCGAGAGATTTTCCAACGCCGACAGCGTTTTTTTAAAGCGGGACTATCTGAATATGCGGGGAAATCTGGGTATAAAAGATCATCTCATTAATATCACTTCAAATTTCTATGGTCAGTTAATCGGTAACCCTTTAAAAGATGGTTTTGTTAGCGGGCACTATCGGCAGGGCCATTTCCGTTTGGATACACTAATATGTGTTTCTCGGCGACAGGAATTGAATGCCTCTATAATAGGATCTTTGAGAGATGGTGTTAATGCAAATGTCAGTGTCCGTAATATTGATTTAAGTCCCTGGCGAACTTTCCCCTTGCGGACATCTATTAACGGGCAGTTACATCTTGCATCCAGAGGGGATCTTTTTTCGCCGGATACTCTGTTTTCGGATATCGCTTTGCGGAATCTGCTGATCGATACCCTGTCTATTGATGCCGTTGACGGTAAATTGCTATATACCGACGGAAAGATTGAAATTCTTGATTCCGTCGATGTGGAAGTAAAAAATACCCATGCTCATATCCGCGGAGAGTGTAACCTTAAAAAAAATACGATTGACATCCGAACAAACTTTATGTGTGATGATGCCGGTATGATTTCTGAATTTGCCGGAATAAATAACCTGGAAGGTCGCATTGAAGGATATCTTGAGATAGTTGGATATCTAAACGCACCGGATGTCAGAGGATGGATGCGCGGAATAAATCTGGGGTCTTCCAATCTGAAATTTCAGGAAGCTGTTGCTCGATTTGGTTTTATGAATATTCGGCAGAAACGGTTTGGGGATATCTACATTGAAGCAACTAATGGTTTATTACCTTTTCTTAAAGAAGATATTCCTTTAGCATCTATGATTATCCGCTTTGATCAAGATACGACTGTTGTTCGTTCTATACGCGTAGTCGGGAAAGATTTAAACATCGAACTCCAGGGAAAAATAGTTCGTTTTTCCGACATTTTCTTTGACCGAATCAATGTCCTCTATGCCGGAAATAACCTGAGCAATATCGATCCTATTCAAATTTCGCTGAAACAGGACACCATTCGTCTGGCAGAGGTACGTTTTGCCCTGAACCAGGGTATGCTAACTTTATCAGGTGAATCTGTCCAAAATAAGATCAGATCGGCGGTGGCTAATATCACGAATATAGACATCAATCCTCTGAATGCATATCTGAAAGGTTCACGGGGGGTTAGCGGGATATTAAATGGTCTGGTCAGTTATACAGATACTCCAACCGGTCCCTCTATATACGATCGAATCCAAATTGCCAATGTTAATATTTCCGGTAAAACATTTAAAAATGTACGGCTGGAATCGCGGCTTTATGATAACAAAATAATTCTGGAAAATATTTTTCTTGAGGACCGTGAAAATGGCTATGTAAATGGTTTTGGTCATATCAATTGTCATCTTTCGGGTCAAGACAGCACTTCATTTCTGGAGCCGACGGATTTACTGAGTATACAGCTTCAGTTTGACAATTTTGATTTCAGTATTCCCGGGTCCTACGTACTGCCAAAGCAAAATAAAGATGGCCGATTATCCGGGACATTTACCATTTCAAACACACTGTCCAGACCGGAGATAAATTATGATCTCACCATTGCCGATCCGGTATTTGGCCGTCTCACCGGAGACAGCATTCTGGTAACCGGGGACTATCGGGATCAAAAACTCAATTTTTCCGGATTGCAAATTCGCGATAAACACGGATTAACCAGAGGGTCGGGATATCTTCCCTATGACATTTCCTTTTATCCGATGACGGTGAAATATCAACGGGATTCGCTGGTGAATTTCGACTTCACCATGCATTCTTCCTCCCTGGAATTTTTATCGGCTTACATAAACAATATTGAGAGCATTGAAGGCGATTATGATATTGCTCTTAACATTACCGGCACACCGAATAATCCTATCCGTTCCGGGAATATTACCGCTAAAAACGGGACAATCCACCTGGCGTCACTGGAAAATCCGGTGACCGGTGTAACGGGGAGTGCCGTGTTAGATGAGAATATGATGGAAATTATATCGCTCGATGGGTATATGCTCAAACCGTTATCGCGCCGTCGTGTAGATACATTTAAACAGAAATTGCGTAAATATACTTTGGAGATACTGTTTCCACCCTCGAAATCGCCCGAAGAACCCAATGTCAATATCACCGGGACGGTTGATTTCAGTCGGTTTTTCAGACCGAAATTCAATATCACGATGACCGGCAACGAACTGTATATACGGACGCTGCTGGCCGAGCAGGAGGGAATTCTGGATGGCACGTTCACGGTGATCGGCGGCGATACGATGGCCATCGAAGGTGATGTTGACGTCAATGAATTCATTATACGGAATGAGTTTGGCGGGAAGTCAGAAACCTTGCTGGATGTAACGCCTAAAAAATCCCGTGTATATACAACAATCAATTTGCATACCATGATTCCCGGAAACCTCTATCTGCGAAACAGTCAGTTGGATTGTGAGTTGGAAGGTGAAATATGGATCATTAAAAACGGTTCGGAACCTTATCGCTACTCCGGTACACTCGATATTCGTAAGGGAAAGTTTTTCTACTATGGCTGGGAATTTGATGTTGTCCGGGGATCTATTACCTTTGATCCGACTGAGTTTAATCCGACCCTGGATATCGAAGCTCGTGTGGACCTGGCTTCCTCCAATGAAGTCAATCCAACCGATGAGACGGGTGACGCTGAGGATTACGTTACGGTTCGATTGTCCGGTGATTTGCAAAATCCAGCACTTGAGTTCGAGTCGGATAAATATAACGAAGGTGATATTTTAATGTTCCTCACCCGAACCCAGTTGGGGACCGATGATGCCTTTAACCAGAGCCGGATTTCATCGGACGCCATGAACGTCTTTGGGATGTATTTCGAGCGACAGCTGGAAAAAAGCATTGGCCGGATCAGCGGTCTCGATGAATTTGAATTACGCACAAAAGGGAACCTTCTGTCGAATCAGCAACCTGACCAATGGAGTGTGAGTCTCGGCCAAAAGCTGGCGCCGAACCTGTACTTTAAGTATGAGCGCAGCCTTTCGCTGATCGAACCGACCCAGCTGTTTGGCATTGAGTATCGTCTTAATCGGAATTTCTCCGTTTCCGGCGAAGTTGAAGAAGATGGTTCATTCCGAATCAAATATTTATATAAGTATCGTTATTAGAATGATTGATTTTCGGTTTAAAACAGTTGCAGTAATTATTACCCTGATAATATTCATGGGAAACAGATCGGATTTGATCGCTCAGAGCCGATTTACACCGACAGAATATACGGTTGGAAAGATTTATTTAAGTGGAAATCGGGAATTCAGAACGCGGAAACTAAAGCGGCAAATGAACCTCAAAGACATAAGATTTCTGCGATCGAAGACTTTTACCCGGCGTTTGATTGAACTGGACCGGATTTTATTGCAGAGTATTTATGTCAAAGATGGTTATCTGAATGCGGTTGTAACCGATTCCTTTGTGGTTCATGATAACGGTCAGGTTGACCTGTATTATTTTATTACCGAGGGGCGCCAGTATTTTTTACGAGAGATCAGTATTGACGGAAATACCAGCATCAGTGACACAGAAATTCTTAAATTGCTTAATCATAAATTGGATAAGCCCTATAACCCGATCAGAATCCGGGAAGGGATTAAACTGATCAAAGAGGAATATGCCAACTATGGCAAACCCCTGGCTAATATTCGGGATTCCATTGAAGTAAATCACGGTATTCATCTCTTTATCAATGTCATTGAAAATCCGACAATGACGATAGGAACAATTAGAATATCGGGAAATAATCTGGTCAGAAACAAACCGATTGAAAGAGAAATTTTACTGAAGCCCGGTGATCCCTACTCTCAGCGAAAAATAGATTTGTCGAAAAAACATATTTTCGAAACCGGTCTTTTTTCCAGTGTAAATATTCGTCCCTATGATATTGATACCACCAATCATGTCTTAAATTTAGCTGTCGATGTTCGTGAACTTGATATGCGGTATTTGGGTGGAAGCGTCGGGTTTGGTCAGGAACAGGGAATCGCTGAAGGAAGTGATAAATACACCTCTTTTTCCCTGGACGGCGAATGGCTTCACCGGAATATCGCCGGTCGGGGTAGTCGGCTCAGTCTCAATATGGGCCTGTCCGTCAATTTTACCAATATCTTTGATCGTCCGGCAACAAGCGCCTCGATTACCTATATAGAACCCTGGCTATTCGGTTTTAGGTCATCCACCTCGTTCAAACTTTTTTATCAGAATGAGCTCGTTGACAATAAATCCCAAACCAAGTATGGTGAAGAGACCTCTCTGATTTATCAACCGGACCGCCGGTTTTTTGCCAGCGCCGGAGTCATTCTTCAGAAGGTTTTTTGGACAGGTGAGAGCAATGTCCAGGAAGTGGATACAACAACTGAAGACAATGAACGGGCGTTTACGTTGCATATGCGACGGGATTATCGTGACAATTTTCTGTTTCCGACCAAGGGAACGGTTTTCAGTTTTGACGGTAAAATTGTCGGAACGATTCTCGGAGGAACACAGGATTACTATTGGTTTGAGACGTCATTCAGCCACTATATTCCCGTCTGGCGCAACGTCGTTTTCGCATACCGGGGAAAATTCGGTTATCAGCGGCCCATCGGCCAGAAAAGCACTCCCCAATATGCTAAATTTTATCTGGGTGGCGGCGCCAGTATGCGGGGCTGGGCGCATAACAGTTTTCTGAATGACGGTGGTAATGTAAAAGTAATGACGAATGCGGAAATCCGGTTTCCGCTTTTCTGGATTCTCGGCGGTGAGATATTTATTGACGGCGGTAATCTGGCGTCTGACATTCCGTCATTGTTAAATAAGACATATCGTTGGGATACCGGCTTTGGCCTGACAATTGCTACTCCTTTAGGGCCGATAAGAATTGACATTGCGAAAGTAATCGGGGAAAAAGGAAAACCCTATCAATGGCAATTTTCAATTCCTTATGCGTTTTAAAAAAAAAGGAGTAACTATGTTGTCTTTTGATCGATTTACCATAAAAGCCCAGGAAGTAGTGAAGAACGCATTCGATTCTGCTCAGCGGCATTCCCATCAGCAGATTGAGCCGGAACACATGCTTCAGGCCATCTTATCAACACCTGACAACGTCGGTTTGATCGTTCTTAAAAAGATTATCGGGAATCCCCGACAATTTCAGCAGGCTGTCGAGGACCTTTTGAACCAACTGCCGAAAATCAGCGGAAGTGTCGGGCAGGCATATCTTAGTAAAAAGTCCGATAAACTCTTTCAGAAGGCTGAAGAATATGCACAGCAGTTCCAGGATGAATATCTGAGTGCGGAACATATTCTGCTGGGAATTGTGGATACAGCCTCGTCTGAGTTAAAAACATTGTTGAAAACCAATGGAATCACAACGGAAACTCTGTTGAGCGCCTTAAAGGAGATTCGCGGTTCTCAAAGTGTCAGAGATCAGTCGCCGGAAGATAAATATCAGGCTTTAAAGCGCTATTGCCGGAATCTGAATGAACTGGCTCGCAAAGGAAAACTGGATCCGGTGATCGGGCGGGAGGAAGAAATCCGGCGGGTCTTGCAGGTTCTGGCCCGGCGCACGAAAAATAACCCTGTACTTATCGGGGAGCCGGGTGTTGGTAAAACGGCAATTGCCGAGGGTCTCGCCTTGCGAATTGTTGCCGGTGATGTTCCCGAAGGCATGCGGGATAAACAGATTCTGGCACTTGATATGGGCGCCCTGATCGCCGGAGCAAAATTTCGGGGAGAATTCGAAGACCGTCTCAAATCGGTTATCCGCGAAATTACCGAATCCGACGGTCAGATTATTTTGTTTATTGACGAAATTCATACGGTCGTGGGAGCCGGAGCCGCTGAAGGTTCCGTTGATGCTTCCAATCTCCTGAAGCCGGCTCTGGCGCGGGGAGAACTACGGAGTATCGGAGCGACTACTCTAAATGAATACCGCAAATATATTGAAAAAGATAAAGCCCTGGAACGCCGCTTACAGCCGATTTTAATTGCCGAACCGTCTCTGGAAGATGCTATTTCGGTTCTGCGTGGTATCAAAGAACGCTATGAAATTCATCACGGTATCCGGATTAAGGATGCGGCTCTGGTGGCGGCTGTTGAATTATCCCATCGATATATCACCGATCGTTTTTTGCCGGATAAAGCCATTGACCTGATCGATGAAGCCGCTAGCCGTCTTCGTCTGGAGATCGATTCTCTTCCTGCAGAATTGGATGAAGTTGAACGTAAAATCAGCCAGTTGGAAATCGAAAGCCGGGCGCTTGCCAAAGAAAAAGATGTAAAATCCTCTCAAGAACGGTTAAAGGATATTCAGCATGATCTGGCGGAGCTGAAAGACAAAGCGGCCGTCCTGCGCGGTCGCTGGCAGGCGGAGAAGAACCATCTGACCCGAATCAATAATCTGAAAAAGCAGATCGATGAAAATCGTCAGGCCGCCGAGAAAGCAGAACGCGACGGCAATTGGGAAAAAGCAGCACAATTGAAACATGCCGAATTGCCGGCGTTGGAAAAAGAATTGGAAAAAGAAAAACAAACCTTGAAAAATCTTGGGCACGGACACCAATTGCTCAGGGAAGAGGTCACTGAGGAAGATATCGCTGAGATTGTGTCAAAATGGACCCACATTCCGGTTTCCCGGCTGGTGGAGAGCGAGCGCCGGAAACTGTTAAAGATTGAAGAAAAGTTGCACGAGCGTGTCGTTGGTCAGGATGTTGCCATTAAAGCCGTTGCCAATGCGGTGCGGCGGGCCCGGGCCGGTCTTCAGGATGAAAACCGACCCCTGGCGACATTTATCTTTACCGGGTCCACCGGTGTCGGCAAAACCGAACTGGCCAAAGCACTGGCTGAATTGTTATTTAACGATGAAAACGCGCTTGTCAGAATCGACATGTCCGAGTACATGGAAAAGCACTCCGTTTCCCGTCTGATAGGTGCGCCTCCGGGATATGTCGGCTATGAAGAAGGCGGGCAGCT
>QNCV01000099.1 GCA_003645845.1 Fidelibacterota bacterium
TATATTCCCGGTTGCAAAGCTTACATCTCCCGGAACATGATAAATATTATCGACGGTTAATTTCCCTGACTTCCAAAATGCACAACCATCGATATCGGCAATTAGAGTAAGTCCGTCACCGGAGATATGAATATGATCACCCTTGATCATTTCCAGGTAGCTCTGCTCGAGATTATGCTTTTCACCGGTCACTGTTTTTATATAGCGTTCTGCGCTTATCGGCAGTTGAGAAACCAGTTCCTGACCTTTTTTTACAATCTCTATACGCTTCATTTCTTTAAAATCAGCGTAACCATCTGCTCTTATTTTCGGCCTTGAAGCTTCAGCTAAATCAACAAACCATGTAAGGTTATCACGCTCATTTTCCCGCGTATTAATACCCTGAGCAAACAGGACATTCCAAACCGGTTTAGCCTCTTTCAGTACGCTGGCAATAACATTTTTATCAATTCCATAGACGACGGAAGCAGCTTTAATTTCTTTATACAATTCCTGTTCACCGGGAAAATCTTCAGAATCAGTATGAATCGTAAGATACGCTTCCATCCGATCTTCCGATAGCGTTATTTCAACTGACCAAGACATACAAATTTTCCGTTAATTTAACTTTGAATTTCATATTCAAATCGAATTTCTGAAATCCGGCCACAGCTACAGCGGTATATCATTCCAACAATTTCTCCGTTCTCAATAATCGGTTGAATTTCTGATTTGGAATCGTCTTCATAATCCGCTGGAGTTTCAATCACTACCCGATGGCTATTATTGACAATGGGGTTTTTTATGACTTTATTCCGGGCAACAAATTTTTTCTTTGGCTGATTCTTTATCACTTCCGCTAAAGGTTTAAAATCCTTCAAGTATACCTCGTAATATCTCCGTTATTCTCCAATAATTGATAGCCCCGTCATTTAAACAATTGATCAATATCGTCCTGAGAAATTTCTTCACTTCGAATCGTGTCAGCAACTCTGGCCTGGAAATCATCATCCGTTTTATCTGCTCGGTGGTTTTCACTGTTTGCTATAATCTCTTCAAGAATATTGTCGCCAATTTCAGAGTGTCCCATCATTGATTGGGCTGATTTTATCAAATTGGCAAATTTATCATAGACCGCTCCGAGAATTCGGTTGGCATGTTCAAGCTTCTGTGAAGTAATATCCTGAAATTGCAGCGACATATGGATATCGGTCACATCATCAATAATCGATTCAAGTTCCTCCCTGCTATTCACGGTACAATTCTTTGCCACGGAAGATATTTTCTTGGAAATATTATCCAGTTTATCCATAATCTCGGTGGTCGCTAATTCGGTCGTATGATTCACATCTGTAATACGGTCGGTGGCCACGGGAAGATTTTCAGTGCCCTTTTTCAAAGACACATTAATTTCACTCATCAACGGCATCATATCTTTTAGAAATCGAAACAAATCACTGAGAAACGGCAGGATGTCATCACCGGATTTAAAAAAGTCACGAATATGATCAACCTGAGCAATGATTGCGTTCAAATCCCCTTTTTTCTTCATCTTTGCCTCCCCTTATAACTAGGTAAGTATATTTTTAATCTTCTTATCCAGGATTTCTACTGTGAAAGGCTTAACAACATATCCGTTGACTCCCAGTGAAACCGCCTTGATTACATCGTCTTTCATACCCCTTGTAGTAATCATCAGAATAGGAATATCTTTGTAATTTGCATCATTCCGAACAAATTTAACGAATTCCTCCCCGTTCAATTCCGGCATGTTCCAATCGGTCAAAATAAAATGAATATCACGACCTGCCATTTTCTCAATTGCATCCTGCCCGTTTTCAGCTTCAATGAGGTCATCATAACCTAATTTTGTTAAAGTATTCCTGATAATCCTACGCATTGTCGGTGAATCATCAACAAACAACACTGTTTTAGCCATAATATTTGTCCCGCATATTTTTCACTTTTTTAAAAATCAACACATTGCACCATATCTATTAGTAAAGCATTTTGATCATTTCTCTGATGGATTCCATTCGGTCTCCAACATTATTTAAATACTGGTTGAGATTGTCATCTTTTAACCAATCATAATGGTTTTTCAACAGCTGCCAGCCTTTAAGATCCAGAGGGTTTAATACTGTCACAAAATTGCCGAACTTAAAGGAGTAATGATTGGCAATCCAGTCTGCAATCTGAATCAGAGCCGGTAGAACCTGGTGCTCCGGTTCCTGTATGGAATCCGGTTGATGATGATAGGAGATCCCGTTATGTATATTTTCCGGAAGTTTCCATTTTTCCGATATCCAGCTGCCAGCCAATTCATGAGTCAAATCAAACACTTTTGTCTCTGCCTCAACACTGCTAATATGGGATTCACGACAGAGATCAAAGGCTTGGCCATATTTGGTGGAATTAAGTTTATACAACACCAGCTTCCCGATATCATGTAGAAGTCCCGCAGCATAGGTGTTTGAAGGCGTATTGATTCCCATGTCCTCGGCAATCATCTGGGCAATTGTACCAGTAGCAGACGAATGCTCCCAGAAAGACCTCCAGTAAAGCTTACGCTGTTCCTGATCATTATTCACAGATTTTATTACAGAAAATGAGAGAGCCAAACCGGTCAACTGCTCCAATCCAATAATCACAACGGCATGGCGCAACGATGTAACTCTTTCACGAATTCCATAATAGGCCGAATTTGCCATTTTCAGAACTTTCATTGCCAGTGGCGGATCCTTCTCCAAAATGGGCAATATCTGATTAACAGATACTCGATCTTCACGGGTGGCCCGAATTATCTCCGTGGCAATAATTGGCAACGTTGGTAAATTTACCAACGTTAAAACTTGTCTATGGTATTCTTCAATTTTCTGATTATTTTCAATCACATCTATCACCTGTAAAGAACCGTCTGATCACTTAATTTCCACTTTAACCGGATTTCCATATATTGCATATATTCATGTTAACTTATTCTATTCTCGATCGCAGATTTGAAATATTTGACCACATTATTGCATCTTCATCTATTTTGTACAAACCCTCCTGAACAGCAGCAATCTACCGGAATTATCCGGTAAAAGTTATACAAATCCCGGACCAGACAGTTGTGTATTCGCTTATTCATTTTATCTCGTTGACTTCATCAAATACATTTCAATTTACACGAACGTTCTGTCAAATTACGTGCCAAGCATTATCACAGATTATCTGTTTGCAGTTAAACAACCGTTTTACGAACCATTATCTCAGGTAAAGGAAATTTTCCCTGCAAACAGAGGCGCTTCGCCTGTTTTACTTCGACAAATTTGCAAAAGGTGGGAATATTTTTCCCACACCTCGTTTTTTTTCCCAACAGCATCTCATTTAACGTATTTTGCAATCCGGTGAATAAAATAATCATCTTTTTTTTGTTTACAAAAGAATTTTAGCATTAGCATATGAATATTCATCGCAATTGATTATTTTTATTTTTAGGATGCTAATGGCATGAAAATTGACTTGAAATATTCAGCATGTTGATTTTTGGATTTAATTACTGTGGAAATTGGATATGAGAAAAAAAACCAGCGATGATCGGAATTTTGAGAATCCACCCGAAGTGACGGGATGGGAAATCCTCGAACACATTAGTGATCCGGTATTTTGTATTGATTCTGACATGCGGTTAACCCGGTCAAACAGTCGCTTCCGGAGTCTGATCGCCGAAGGCAGCAATCGAACTGTTTTGGCAGGCGTCAATATATTTGATATATATCCCTATCTAAACGCGGAAGACTTTGAGGACTACCAAACAATATTCACATCTTTGAAAGCGGTTATTACCGAAAAGAACGATCCGCAACATTCGATGTTTCCGTTCGATAAAATATCGAAAATCCCGCTGAAGACAAAAAATGATATCGAAATTGCGACAATTCTTCACTTACGGCCGAAAACAAATACCGAATCACCATCGGAAAAAACACCTTTTTCGGTTTCCCTGCAGAATGCCGACAATTCGATTATCATTCATGATTTTATCGGGACAATCATTGCATGGGATCATGGCGCTGAAAAAATCTATGGCTGGTCGGAAGACGAAGCATTAGATAAAAATATTATTGAAATTACTCACGAAGAAGAAAGAGAAAACTATTTAAAACAGATTCAAAGACTTAAACATTCAACCAATCTGAATCCCTTTGAAATTCGCCGGACGACAAAATCAGGGAAGGTTTTGGATATTTGGGTTACCGGAAGCATCTTAAAGGATGAGAGCAATTCACCCTATGCATTGGCGATTACCGAATACAATATCACCGATATTAAACAGACTCAAAATGCTCTTCGTGAAAGTGAAGACAAATACAATATTCTGACCAAGAATATCAGCGCCGGTATTGTTCGGATTGATGCTAAAAACAATTCTTTTATTGAAATCAATCCGGCAGCAAGAAAAATGTTTCAGATAGATGAAAAAAACAGTCCGGATAAGGTTCAACTTTCTCTATTATTCGAACGACAATCGGATTTTCAAAAGTTTGTTGTGAACATTCGGCGTTTTGGGTATGTGAATAAAGCCGAATATCTGTTGCAGACATTAGACAAACGACCCTTTTGGTGTTCAGTAACAGCTGTTGCAATCAAAGGTAAGGATAAGCAGATTCAATACTATGACGCAATTTTGGAAGATATCAACGATCGCAAGCAGGCTGAAAAAAAACTGATTGAAAGTGAAAAACGCTATCGGAAACTGATTGAAAATCTTGGCGAAGGAGTCATTGTATTTGATCGAAATAATAATATCTTGCTGGCGAATTCTGCGGCGGAAAAGATATTTGCAAAAGACCAGATATCTTCACTTAAAAAACATAATTTGAGCGAATTCGTTGATGAAAAGAATTTGGAAATCTATAAAAATAATTCGGCGATCCATCCCGGAAAACCAGCCAACACTTTCGATATAAAAATCAAAACCGGTAAGAACCTTAACAAAATTATCAACATGACCTGCTCCGCCTATCATATTTCGGGTAAAGAAATCGGCGGGATTCTTTCTATAGTTCGGGATGTCACAAACATTCGAAAAATGGAAGAAGACATTATTAAAACAACAAAATTGGAATCGCTTGGTGTTTTGGCCGGTGGAATTGCACACGATTTTAATAATATCCTGACAATCGTGATGGGAAATATAACACTGGCAAAAATGTTCGCTAAAGATGATAAAAATATCATAAAGCGTCTCGATAAAGCCGAAGCGGCGGCCAGCCGAGCAAAGGAGCTGACGCAACAGCTGTTGACCTTCGCAAAAGGCGGTATTCCGATTAAAAACCTCACTTCAATCAAAGAATTAATTGAAGAATCCGTTAACTTTTCATTGATTGGCTCGAAGGTAGAATATAAGCTTGATATATCCAATGACCTCTGGGCTCTTGAAATCGACGAGGGACAGATCAGTCAGAGCATTAACAATCTGCTTATTAACGCCACTCAAGCCATGCCCAAAGGTGGTTCGATATACCTCAATGTTTGTAATACTGAAGTGCCTGAAAAGAATAACATGGCGTTAAAAGGGGGTAATTATGTAAAAATAAGCATTGCCGATGAAGGTATAGGTATTCCAGAGGAAAACCTTCATAAAATATTTGACCCCTACTTTACAACTAAAGAAAAGGGAAACGGCCTCGGTCTCGCTTCGGTATATTCCATCATAAAAAAGCATGGCGGTACAATTACGGTAGAGTCTACGGTTGGCGTTGGAACAAAATTCGATATTTATTTGCCTGCAACTAACGAAAAGGCTAAAATTAGCAAAACCCATGATAAAAAAATTAAAACCGGCAAAGGCAATATTATTGTCATGGACGACGAAGACGACATCCGCGAATTTGCTCAGATTTTGCTTGAAAAGTTAGGTTATCACGTTGTAGCCACCAGAGATGGGATGGAAACACTTAGCTATTATAAAAAAGGTATGCAAAAGGGGACACCCTATCATGCTGTTATTATGGATTTGACTATCAGAGGAGGCCTGGGAGGCGTTGAAACAATTGAGAAATTATTAAAAATAGATCCGAAGGCCAAAGCGATTGTGGCATCCGGTTATGCGAATAATCCGGTAATGTCCAATTATACCAAATACGGTTTTAAGGCCATTATTAAAAAACCCTATAAAGCAAAAGAATTAGGAGATGTTCTGGCAAAAGTACTCGAAAAAGATGAGTAGTTCATGTTTTACCAGGGCTCGGTCAGATGTGAAATCAGCGTTATCCCGAATTTTAACATGGAGCAACAATGAATAAAAAAGCACTCTTTGTGGACGATGAACAGGATGTTCTCGAAATATATGAGGCCCTTTGCGTACAAGCCGGCTATGAAGCTCATATAAGCGCCACCGCCAGTGAGGCTCTGCAAACAATTAAACGCGAAAATATTCAGGTTATGTTTTTTGACCTGAAAATGCCCGATATGAACGGAATTGAACTATGCCGGAAAGTAAGGGAAAAAAACAAGATCGCTCTGATTTATGCGGTAACAGGATATTCTTCTCTTTTTCAGCTGGCGGAGTGCCGGGAAGCCGGATTCGACGATTATTTTAAAAAGCCGATAGATTTCGAACTGTTCACGAATATTTTGAAGCAATCTTTTCAAAAATTAGAGCGCTGGAGTAAAAGATAATTCTTCTAACCGGCGCTGTTGAAAATGTCAAACCGTTGGGCCCGGATCAATCCACGGCTTTTTCGCTAAGATATTTATAGGCTTCGTTGATAATCGCCATGGAGATATGGTCGCCACCGGAATCCGGATGAAAGCGCCTGGCCATGATTCGATACTTCTTCCTGATCTCTTTTCTATTAATGACATCATCGAGATTATAGAGTTCACGATACATCTTAAGTCTGTCTTCCATACACATTTCGACAAGATTCTGAAAAAACGCCGGCTTTAATCCGGATATTCTTTTTTCAAATCGTTTAATTTCAATCAATTCTCTTAATTCCGGACTGGTCGTATACCGTCCCACAAAAAAGATAATATCCCGTTTATCAAACCGACTGAATTTTCCTAAGGCTTCATACCGATCACAGACTCGATTATCCCGAATCCAGAGAATACATGAGTATTCATCCAGGGAGTGCCGGGTTACCTTGAAATCAATGTTATCGATCTTTATCTCACAGAGAGTTTTTGTAAGATCAGTGAGCGTTAAATCTGACGACATTCCCATTATTTGAATTTACTCATTCTTCCAATTGACATCATGTTGTCTAAGTAAAACGGCTCCTATAACGGTCTTTTCTAAAGACACTGCTTTACCAATAAAAAGCGCCGGATCACAGTTAAAAAACGCTTTAGTCTTATATGTTCCGGTAACAAAGATAGTATCACCATTCACTTAAACCATCACTTTAATAATATAAGGGCATTGAAAGCGTGTTGTCAAGAACTTTAATCAATTTGAAATAATGAAACGGATATTTGCATCCGGCTCTTCAATATTTAAGGAATTATCAATACAAAAATTGAATTTCGAGACAACCTGCAGGTAAAAGCTGTTATTATGTGCTAACCTAATGGGATTATTTTTCCCATTGGCACAGATATTGTCGGTTACTACCAACGTAGTGGCAGTTAATGAAAATGTAGGAAAATATATCTTGACCGCAAAATTTAAAATCAGTGTTTCCCCCGGGAAAAATTATCGGGAAATTGTATCTTGATACAGACTCGTATATGTTTGTCCCTTTTTCTTCGGCAATTATTTGCGGAACAATTAATGCTAAAACGGATTGCGGAGTATCAAAATGAGCGAAATAAATGCAGAATCGATTCAACAGCTCATCGATAAAATAGCGGAAGATATCATGTTGCTGGACCGGAAAAATCTTCCCGGTATGGGAAATCTCTGCAACAATTTAAAAGAGCTCGCTAAACGAATCAATGATAGTCCTGCCTGGCCGGCAACAGGATTGGGGTCAGACGAAATTATGAAAGCCGAAGCGCTGGTCGAAGACATCATTATGGAGGAAAGCAACGATCCCGAGGCCGATTTCAACCGGGTATCCAAAATCATTACGGATATTCAGGCAATTAGCAACGGATGGAAACCGGAAACGACTGTGGATGTTTCCGAAAAAACAGATACAGAAACAAACGAAAGCGCCCCCTCCCCGGTCCTTGACGAAACATTGCTGAATGCTTTTATAGAACAACAGACGGCTGTTCTCCCGGAAATTGAAAAAGCAATTCTCCAATACGAAAAGGTCCAAAA
>QNCV01000100.1 GCA_003645845.1 Fidelibacterota bacterium
AGATTATTTTAAAGACCCCGATACGGGGGTGGATGACTGGTATGCCTGGCGGGTTTATCGAAAAAAGGGGGCGGCCTATGTCAATGATCCTTTGGATGATTATAGTGGTGATGTTTTTGAGTTAATTTATGAAACGACGGATCGAACGACGACCACCTATCTGGACACGAATGTAAACAGAGGGGTCAGCTATTATTATGCCGTGACCGCGGTGGATGACGGTACCCAAAACACAGACGGATTATTCCCCGGACAAAAACTGGAAAGTTCCCGGTTTGTCAACCGGACGGGATTGCCGGCTATACCGTTTAAAGGGGGACTGAATGTATCGGATAAAGTCCGGATTGTTCCGAATCCGGCGACGATCGATGGAGGCGGGTTGAACTTTCCCGGCCGTCCCGATGTGATTCTGTTTGCCCGGCTTCCCTATAAATGCACGTTGAAGATTTTTACCGAAACCGGGGATTTGGTTACCGTAATCGAACATTTTGGAACCGATCAGGAAGAATGGAATCAACGCAATGATGCCAATCAGTATGTTAGTAGCGGACTATATATTCTGGCCGTCACGAATGCCGTTGATGAGGACGGGAATTCCTTGGCCGAACAATTTGAAAAATTCGTCATTGTGAGATAAAACAAATGTATTTACAAACAATTATATATGGGAGAGAGTCATGGGCAGGTCAATAAAATTTTTACATATATTATTTGTTTTTGGCGGCTTGTCTGCTTCGCTTCTGATGGGAGCAGAGATTCGGGTTGGTCAGGTCGGTTTCCGCTTTCTGGAAAATCCCGTATCTGCCGAAGCCATTGGCCGTGGAGGACTGGGCCTGGTAATGCTCCAAAATTCAAATACCGTGTACTGGAATCCCGCCGGGCTCGGTTGGCTGGAAAGCAAGGTTGATATTAATGCCAACTATACCAAAGGGATTGCCGATATTGATCACCACTCATTTGTATGTTCATATCGGTATCGAAGTTTCGGCGTTGCGCTTGATTATTCTTCTGTGGATTACGGTGTATTGATTGGAACACGTCGGGCCAATACTCCGGAAGGTTTCATAGAAACAGGATATTTTTCACCTCAGGCCAATGTAATTGGAATTTCTTTGGGACAAAAAGTGAGCCACCGTTTCTCCTATGGGCTCCGGTTTAAATCGGCCTATCAAAATTTAGGTGATGCTTTTGTGGCTCCGGCCGGAACCGATGTGGATGATGAAGATTTCGATAGTTTGATAAAAAAGAAAACCTATGATTTACGGGTTGCCATTCTGGATGTCGGAGCAATTTACGATTTTCAATCACACGGTATTCGATTCGGTGCGACGATCAACAATATTTCCAGAGAGGTAAAATACGTTAATAATTCGTTTCCGCTGCCATTTTCAGTCAATTTTGCCTTGACTGTGAATCCCCTCTCCTTTTTACCAATGGATCTTGATATACGATCTTTAATTCTTGGAGTAGAAGTTTCCCGCCCCCGGGATTTTGATGAACGGATTCGTGTTGGTGCGGAATATAATTATCACGATCTCCTGATTGCCCGTGTCGGGTATATGGGAAATTACGATGAGCGGGGCATCACGTTTGGTGTTGGGCTGAGAAAATCAATCGCCAATACCAAAATACGGGTTGATTATGCCTACCAGGATTTTGGAATATTTAACGGAATCCATACATTTTCCACCGGTTTTTCCCATTAATTTGATGTAAGTAAGGAGTATTAGTGCGTCTGGTTCGTAAATTATTATACGTCTCCATTTTATCGGGTCTTTTCGTTTATTCCTTTGCCAAAGAGCCGGCTTTTATCCGAATTAACCAGATCGGCTATCTTCCGGAGGAACCGAAGTTTGCGGTGATTTTATCTTCGAGAAACCTGAGCAATAAAACGGTAGAATTGGTTGTAAGCAACTCAAATTCTGTTGTTTATCAAACAGAATTGTCTGAATCATTTGGTATATGGGGCAAATTCGATTATTGTTACCGGGTGGATTTTTCCGCCGTTTCCCGTGAGGGTTCCTATTATCTGAAAATCCGGCGTCCAAAAACGGTTTCGAGAACATTTCGGATTGCCGAAAATGTCTATGACGGCTACCAAGAGGATATTTTAGCCTATATTCGGCAGCAACGCTGTGGATATAATCCCTTCACCGATGAGGTCTGCCATCAAAAAGACGGCCGGACAATGTACGGGCCAATGCCAGACAGCACCTATATCGATGTCAGCGGCGGCTGGCACGATGCCGGCGATCATTTGCGGTATATGCTGACATCGGGAAATACCATCTGCCGGATGCTTGTTGCCTATCTGGAAAACAAGACCGTTTTCAGAGATACCGTCAATGCACTCGGTCAACCGGGATCGAATGGTATTCCCGATGTGCTGGATGAGATCAGGTGGGGTCTGGATTGGATGCTGAAAATGCACCCTGAGCCGGACCAACTCTTCCACCAGGTTGCCGATGACCGTGATCATATCGGGTTCAAATTGCCTCATCTGGATACCGCCGATTACGGCTGGGGACCCGGAAGTTACCGGGTTGTTTATTATGCCAATGGCAAGCCCCAGGGATTGTTTAAATATCAGAATACATCCACCGGGATTGCCAATCTGGCGGGACGTTATGCCGCCGCGATGGCGATGGCCAGCCGGGTCTGGAAAGCGGATTTGAAGGATTCGTCCTTTGCTGAACGCTGTCTGCAAGCCGGTTTGGAAGTGTATAACATGGGATTAAAGCAACCTGGTTGCCAGGAAGGCACACCCTGCCGGGCGCCATATCGCTACTTTGAAAATACCTGGGCCGATGACATGGAATGGGGAGCTGCGGAATTATTCAAAACTACCGGTGAAACCCGTTATCTTGAGGAGGCGAAGAAATTTGCCAAATTGATCAACACCAATTCCTGGATGGGGCGGGATACTGCCCGGCATTACGAATGCTATCCATTTATGAACATGGGGCATTATTCCTTGTTTGAAGAGGCGGATGATGCCTTTAAAGACACATTAATTTTCTATTATCAATCCCAGATCGATGCGGTGAAAAAACGGGCCGATAAGAATGTATTCAATGTGGGAATTCCTTTTATCTGGTGTTCCAATAACCTGGCGGCGGCCTTTGTCACGCAGTGTCTGCTCTATGAGAAGATGCCCGGAGACACTCAATACAGGAAATTAATGGCGGCGCATCGTGACTGGCTGCTGGGCAATAATCCCTGGGGCGTCAGTCAGTTTGTGGAGATTCCCAAAAACGGGGTAACACCATTGCAACCCCACACGCCGATGATTCCGCACCTGCATTGTTTGCCCGTCGGCGGTCTGAATGACGGCCCCGTTTACACGTCAATTTATAAGAATCTCAAAGGTATTCATCTGTTTGAAGAGGATGAGTATGCCGAATTTCAATCAGACTATATTGTCTATCACGATGATCTGGGCGATTACAGCACCAACGAACCTACACTGGACGGAACGGCGGAGGCGCTTTATTTCTTTAGTCTCTTTGCAAATCTTGACCGCAAAGTCGCAAAGTGAAGCAAAGTTACTGTCCGATTTCTGGAAGCTCCTTATCCTTTCGCCCTTAGCCCTTAACCTTTGGTCCATAACCACTAAGACACCAAGTTACAGGGGACAGCGGTAATACTCGAAAGTGTAGCCGGTATTGTTCCAGTTGTCGAATTTCCGAACCACTTGGCTTTTCTTCGTGAAATTCAGGCTGACGCCTTCCATAACGTGACCGGTCATGAATTGGTAGCCCTTGCGGCGCAGGGTGTTCTGATAAACCCGCTTCAACATTTTGGCAATACCGAGATTTCGGCGGTCTTTTTTTACCACATAGGCATAGGTATAAATCGTATTGCCCTTTCCCAGATTTTCATCGAATTGCGCCCAGGGTTCTTTTGCGAAATTCTCGATCTGCGCGCCGACGATGAATCCTTCGATCTCACCTTTATAGCGGATGATAAAAGGGAAGGTCTTGGGATAATTGAAATATTTCTTGATGGAATTCCGGTTGAAACGCGCATTATGTCCGAAGTTATCCACCAGTGTCTCGGAAATTTTGACGATGGAACCGAATTCCGATTCGCCCAGGTGTTCGACCAGTTCAATGGAAATACCGTCAGGTGTCGAGGCCAGCACCCGACTCTGGGTTTCGGAAAGAGTAACTTCAAAAAGGTCGCGGGTTTGTTGATCCATATCAGATGATAATATATGAATAATTTTCCATTTTCAGGAAAGAGTTTTTCCTGAAGCTGAATTTTCTCCGCTTTTTAAGATCAAGCAAGTAAAGATATAAACATCTGACCGGATTATAGAACCCGGACGGCCGGGAGAAACGGTCGGAGGGGAAAATGTAAGGAGAGTATGAAACGACGACAGAACCAAAAAGAGAACATTGTCCGCCAGACAGAAGACCCCACACAAAACTGACAAACCTTTTAGTTCAAAATCTGCTGTAAGACTATGTCCGGCGCAATTTTCCGCATGCAGTCAAAGTGCATTTTCGGACATTTGTCGAAACCGATATGGGAACAGGGCCGGCAGGAAACAGTATTATCCTCCATGATAACCGCATGAGGATTTTCCGGGTAAAAGCCAAATTCTCTGACCGTGTTGCCAAAGATCGCGATTTGCTTTTTCCCTAATAAAGCCGCCATGTGCATCGGGGCGGAATCATTACTGATGATCAGATCGCACAATGAAACCAATACAAAATTTTCAAAAAGGCTATACTTCCCGCTGGTATCGAAGACCCGGTTTTGATCTAACCGAGTAAGCGGCTGGATATAGGCGGACTCATCCTTGCTGCCGCCGAGAATGATCGTATATTGTGTCCTTTCGAGAATCATGGAGATCAGCTGCCGGTAATACTCCAACGGCCAGCGCTTGGTGAAATGCCGGGCGCCGGGATAGATGAGAATACATTTTTTACCGGAGTCCAGCGCCGGGATATCCCGTTTCAGTTGGTTGACGATTGCCGGGTCTGCCTGAAATTTCCGCAGTTGAAAATCGGTTTTTGAAAAAGACAATGGAACCGTTTGAAAATAGCGTTTCCAGACCGGAGCAACGTCGAATACATCCCATTTCCATTTTACATAGAAGAAACGCCGAATGCGTTGTTTTTTGAAGCGGTAGATTTTAGTATAGCGGTTAGGTCTCAAGCGCCTGGTGCGCAGATTATTATGCAGATCGGCGATCAGTGAGTAATGATTATTTCGAATGATTTTGCGGATGCGCCGGGACTCGCCGAAGACTTTCGATTTATCATAAATGATTATATCTCGTAAATAGTGTCTAACCGGTGTCAGGACGTCCCGATATTCTTTACCGACGATAAAGTCTATTGCGGTATTTGGATAATCATGATGCAGGCTCTGGATCAGTGGGAATGTCAGCAGAATATCGCCTATGGAAGAGAGTCGTACGAGGAGTATCTGCTCAGGATTATCCGGGACTTTCATCAGATCATTTCAAGGATGTATTTATAGAGTGTCGGGATGGTTTTCGTATGGTTTTCACGAATATCGAATCCCTGCCCGCCGAGGATTTTTGGCCATTCGACGATTCGCGTGCGGGCGCGGTACATATTCAGAAAATCGAAATTAGCGGTTGTAAAATTCTTAACGTCATAACCCATATTTCGCACCATGGTAATGGCTTTCAGAAAGACCTCCGGCAGATTTACCGCCGAACCGACATTCAGCAGTACGCCGTCAGTCAGTTTGGTCGTGGTCTTAATCATGCGCTGAAAGTCTATAAAGGATGTTTTACCCAATGCGGCACCATTGCAGCTGGGATGCTGATGAATGATGTCTCCGCCTATGGCAATGTGGACCGTGCCGGGAATATTCTGGATCATGGCGTTATACAGAATATTCAGACGTTTGTGGGGAAAATCGAGTTCGGCGACTTTTCGGCCGATGGACAGACCATATCCTTCGTTTTTTTCATACCCGGTATTCAGCGCCTCATTCATATAGGTCAGGGTCTCGGTAGCCATGCCGAAAGTACCATCTTTAAGACCATTTTGTACATCCTCCGATGTTTCGCCGATCATGGCAATTTCAAAATCGTGGATTGACGCACCACCGTTGAGAGCAATGTGATCGATGATTCCGCGCCGGATCAGGTCGATCAAAATGGCTGAACACCCAACTTTGACGACAGCGCCGCCTATCATCAGGATGACTTTTGCATCTTTCTGTTTGGCCTCAACGATTAGCCGGGCGATTTTACGGATATCGTCATTCTGCAGATCGATACCGGAATCCAGAGGAATCATATCTTTGATCGAGAATTTGTTCTTCCGCTGGCTGATCGGATATGTTTTTATTTTACTTAAATCAATCATGTTTGGAAGATAAATGTTCATTGAACAATTCAAAAGGAAAAATTGAAAATTTAAAATTGATACGGGGTTTCAAGACTTGACTTATCCCGAGTATTCGGGATGAGTTAAGTCGGATGTAACCGCAAAGTCTCTCGCTAAGTACGCTAAGTACACAAAGTACTTTTGTTTCATTTTTAATATACATAATTATCTCTTTGCGACCTTGGCGTTTCCTTGGCGTTCCTGGCGGTTAGATTATTCTTTACCGCAAAGACTGCAAAGATGTTTGCATTTTAGTCCGCTTCTCCCTTATTTCAGCAGGATACATTTCTTTATCTGCTGAAGCCTGTTGGATTCAAGGCGATAGAGATAAATTTCTGAACTGTACTGATTGGCATTCCACTGTACAGAGTACCCGCTCTGCTTCAGATGACGATTAATAAGCGTTTCAATCAATCGGGCATTGGAGTTCTGCGAAAAATGATATGTAGGTATAATATACATTCATTATATTACTCATTGTTAATTTTTAAAAGGATTTAGGATGAATAAAAACCGCTGTGCCTGGCCGGCAAATGATCAACTGATGATTGAATACCATGATAAAGAATGGGGCGTACCGGTGCATGACGATCGCAAACTCTTTGAATTCATGGTGCTGGATGCCTTTCAGGCCGGGCTGAGTTGGTCGACAATTCTGATAAAGCGGGAAAATTTCCGAAAAGCCTTCGATAATTTTGAACCGGAGATCATTGCTGAATACAATCAGGAAAAGATCGACAAACTTCTTCAGGATGCCGGGATAATTCGCAATAAAGCCAAAATCCATGCTACTGTGAAAAATGCCCGGGCCTTTCTTGACATTCAAAAAGAGTATGGGACATTCGATCAATATATCTGGCAGTTTGTCGGGGGCAAGCCGATTATTAATAAGTGGAAAACCATGGCTGAAATTCCGGCTAAATCTCCGGAAGCCGAAGCCATGAGCGCAGATTTAAAAAAGCGGGGCTTCAGTTTTGTCGGCCCGACGATCTGCTATGCCTTCATGCAGGCAGCAGGGATGGTGAATGACCATGAAGTCGGCTGTTTTCGGTATAATGAGCTTACCCGTTGAACGAAGGAAGTCGGCAAAATGTTTAAACTTCCACTTAAATATATTCTGCCGGCAATTTTCGCCTGCCTGCTCTGGTCAACGGCTTTTGTGGGAGTAAAAATCGGCCTGCAATATTCAACGCCGCTCTTTTTTGCCGGCACCCGGTTTGTTATTTCGGGGCTGCTGATTTTGCCGTTTGCCGGTCCCTTTTTGGAAATACTGCAATCTGTCAGACAATATTACCGGGTAATTATCAAGGTTGCTCTGTTGCAAACGGTCATTGTCTACACACTTTTTTACACGGGAATGACCCTGATAGCCGGATCGCTGGCGGCGATAATTATCGGGGCGTCGCCGCTGATCTCAGCCATAGTAGCCCATTATACGATGCACGATGATAGAATGACCGTTTTTAAAACGATCAGCCTCCTGATTGGAATGACCGGAGTTATTATCATCGCACTCAGTCGTCAACCCTGGCAGGCGGCCGGATTGAGGGAATTTATCGGCGTGTTAATTCTGGTGCTGAGCAGTTTTTCCGGGGCGTTTGCCAATGTCACGGTGGCCCGCGATTCACAAACGCTTCCGCCGCTGGTGCTCACTTCGGTTCAGATATTTATCGGCGGTGTTATTTTGCTGGTAATATCTGTTTTGGTCGAAGGTGTCCCTTTTTTCAACTACCCGCCAGCCTATTATAGTGCTCTTTTATGGCTGTCGGTGGTGTCGGCTGTTGGTTTTTCCATCTGGTTTTCTCTGTTGAAAAAACC
>QNCV01000101.1 GCA_003645845.1 Fidelibacterota bacterium
ATTGCCGATTGGCAAACCGGACAGGTTCTCCAATGTCTGTAAAATCTCCGTTCTTCCTCCGGACATACCTGGCCGGCAATAATATTTTCAATCGTTTGTGGCGTCAGATGCAAGGACATAACGAATTGTATGATAATATTCGGAAAATACAACAGCAATGTGAAAAATAGAACTGTTTTATTGATAGTTTTCTTTGAAAGTACTATTTTGCCAATTGCAATATGTTGTATGTTTCGATAGATTTAGACTATGATTCCTGAAGTGAAAGAGTATCAAGAGCTGCTGTTCGGTTACGATCGCGAGATTCTGAAACTGGTCAACTCCGGTGATTTTGAAAAAGCCCGCTGGGTGGCCGAGGAATCCTATGAATATTCCAGGTGCAAATACGGTGACGATCATATCGAAACCGCCAAAACTCTGAATAACCTGGCCTGGATATATGACCTTCAGGGACATTATCAGGCTGCGGAAATCTTTTATAAACGCTCTATCGGATTAAAAAAAAGCATTTGCGGCGGGAAAAGTGTGGATCTGATTCCGACAACGGAAAACCTGACCTCCCTTTATCTTAAAAATAAAAAATATCCGGAAGCCGAAAATCTTTTATGGGAAATGATTGACATTGTTCGCCGTTATCAGGAACCGTGGAACTTCCGGGAGGCGGTATATTTGACCCAGATGGCAAATATCAAATTGGCCCAAAATCAGATGACGGCTGCTGAGGGTTTGTATTTCCAGATTATTTCATTCATTGAAAGCACCATGCCGGCGGATCATCCCAACCTTGGTCGGGCATTTGCCAACATTGCGGATTTTTTTGTAAGGTTGCAAAACTATCGCCGGGCAGAATTTTACTATAAGAGAGCTGCAGCAATATTAAAGAGAAAACTTCCCAAAAAACATCCCGATTTACAGAGTGTGACCGGGAAACTTGCGGATATACAACAATTTCTAACGGTACCGATGCACCCAAACACCGAGTGAGCACCCGGAAGATTTTGACTTTATGTTTGTAATCTACTTTATAACCGGTTTTATTCTGCTGTACTATGGAGCCAATTTTCTGGTTCGGGGCAGTTCTTCAATTGCGGTTTCCTTTGGGGTGAAAAAGATTGTGGTTGGCCTGACCCTGGTGGCGTTAGGAACTTCCCTGCCGGAGTTCGTTGTGAGTTTTTTTGCCGCCCTTAAGCAGGTGGACGGAGTCAGTATCGGCAATATCGTGGGCAGTAACCTGGCCAACATTCTGTTGGTTCTGGGGCTCGCATCGGTTATCCGGCCGATTACCGTAAAAAGAAGAGTATTTCTGCTGGAATTGCCGGTGCTGCTTCTGATCACTGTGCTTTTCGTTTTTTTCTGTCACGATGGAATACTGACCGGAACCGACGGTTTGATCATGCTGATTGTGTTTGTTGCCTATATGAGTTTTATAATTGCAAACCGTAAAGTCCGGGAGAATGCGGACATCGAATTTGCACCCATGGAAACCGGAAACATAATTAAAAACAGTTTCTTTGCGGTTATTGGAATTATCGGGCTGGTGGTTGGCGGCCAGCTGACGGTCAGAGGGGCGGTTGGTCTGGCAAGGGCTGTAGGCATTTCTGATGTAATCATCGGGCTGACGGTGGTAGCATTGGGAACCTCATTACCCGAGCTGTTTACCAGCGTTGTCGCCGCAATTAAAAAAGAGGATGAAATTTCCATCGGAAATATTATCGGCAGCAACCTGTTCAATACTGCATTTGTTCTTGGTATTGTTCCCATGATTCACACTCTTTCCGTTGACAAAAGCGTTATTCGCGTTGATAATCCTCTGATGTTATCAATAACTGTTATTTTTTCATTGTTTTTATTTATTGGTCGCGGTCTTTCGAGGTTCGAAGGGCTGATACTGCTGCTGATATATGGTTTATTCATCTCGAATATTGTTTTCAATTTTATCTAACAATGCTGTCCGAACGGAGAGGTATCAATATCTGGTAAGCCGCTTATGTGTGAAGCGGCGGATATTCTTCAGAGAAAGGGGATCATAGTATGGAAAAGGTCGTTGTTCTGGGTTCCGGTATGGTGGGACGGGCGATTGCCCGTGATATGATGAAACGATGTCATGTGACGGTGGCGGACATTAATCAAAATAATCTGGACAGGCTTGGAAATGATGCCCGAATTAAAAAATTTTGCCGAGATGTTTCGGAACTCAGCGTCATAGATACGATGGTTGCGGATGCAGATCTGGTTATTTCCGCAGTCCCGGGCGCCCTTGGGTTTCAGACATTGAAACGGGTTATAGAGAACGGTAAAAACGTGGTTGATATTGCCTTTTTCCCGGAAGATGCTTTTGAACTTGACGCCCTGGCAAAAGCGCAAAAGGTAACGGCGATTGTCGATTGTGGCGTTGCGCCGGGAATGAGCAATTTGCTGTTGGGATATCACAGCCGCCGGATGACGGTTGAACGGTTTGTCTGTCTTGTGGGGGGACTGCCTGTTGAACGTCGCTGGCCCTTTGAATACAAAGCGCCCTTTTCACCGGCGGATGTTATCGAGGAGTATCTTCGTCCCGCCCGATTTGTCGAAAACGGAAAACTGATTACAAAGGAAGCCCTTTCCGATCCCGAACTGATTCACTTTGAGGAAATCGGAACCCTGGAGGCATTCGACACAGACGGTCTGCGTAGCCTTATCAAAACCATTGATGTCCCCAATATGATAGAAAAAACGCTGCGCTACCCCGGCTATGTTGAAAAGATCAAAATCCTGAAAGAGTGCGGATTTTTCAAATCCGAACCTATTGAGATCGGTGGCCAAAAAGTTATTCCTCTGGAAATGAGTTCAAAACTACTGTTTGATCAATGGAATCTGGATGACGGGGAGCCGGAATTTACGATCATGCGGATTACAATCAGGGGAGCCGAAAACGGCAAACCGAAGACCATTGTATATGATTTGCTGGATCGCTACGATCCCCAAACAAAGACATCCTCAATGGCCAGAACAACCGGTTATACCTGCACGGCGGCCGCCAATCTTTTTCTTGACGGCGCTTTTCAACGTAAGGGCATCTGTCCGCCGGAATTTATCGGCGAGAATCCCGAACATGTTGAATATATTCTAAACTATCTGAGAGCACGGAATGTTATTTATCACAAAAAAGAATATTGAGGAGTCGATATGAATCGAGAAAATGCCTGGAAATTACTGAATCGGTATACAAAGTCCGAAAGTCTTATCCGGCACGCTTTGGCCGTCGAAGCCGCCATGCGCTATTATGCTAATATATACAACGAAGACGAAGAATTCTGGGGAATTACCGGGCTGATACATGATTTTGATTATGAAACTTTTCCCGATGAGAAAAACCATCCCTTCCGAGGCAACGAAATCCTTGAAAAAGAGGGCTATCCCGAAGAGATGCGTACCGCGATTATGGGACACGCCAGCTACACGGGTGTTCCCAGAGAGAGTTTGCTGGCGAAAACCCTTTTTGCGGTAGACGAGCTGGCGGGTTTTATTATGGCGGTTGCCCTGGTCCGGCCGTCAAAAAGCATTCATGATGTGAAACCGAAATCGGTAAAGAAAAAATTAAAAACCAGGGCTTTTGCGGCGAAAGTAAACCGCGAAGAAATAGCCCGGGGCATCCAGGAGTTAGGCGTAGATGAAACCGAGCATATTCAGCGGGTTATCGATGCCCTGAAACCGATTGCCAAAGAATTGGGGCTGGACGGTACGCCGGCAGAATCGTGAATTGTGGGATTTGAAAAACCCGATAAATAGTGTTAATATTAAGGTGAGTAATACCTCGTTTGAGTGATAGTGAGAAAATCAAACGGGTTGAATAAATTTCTTCTCTAGTAAGGAGAGAAACTGGTATCCAAGGAGCAGGCGCAGAACTGCTATCCATTTGTAGAACGGGAAATACTTCCGCTGGTTGAGAAGCCCGGCCGTTATACCGGGAGCGAGCTGAATGTATCCGGAAAAAACTTTGGCGACGCCGCTGCAACCATCGCCCTGATATATCCGGATTTGTATGATGTGGGAATGTCGTACTACGGATACCAGATACTCTATCATATTCTGAATAGCGAGGAAGACATTCGGGCGGATCGCGCCTATGCCCCCTGGCCGGATTTCGAGGCGCTTATTCGGAAACATAAGATTCCTCTGTACGGCCTGGAAACCAAAGTGCCCCTTAAAGAATTTGATGTGATGGGATTTACTCTGCCCTATGAACTGACGTTTACGAATGTTCTGAATATTCTGGATATGGCCGGAATTCCGGTATTATCCGATCAGCGTAATCACGAACCTTTGATTATTGCCGGCGGCAGCAGTGTCTTTAATCCCGAGCCACTGGCGGATTTTATTGACCTTTTTGTTGTCGGAGACAGTGAAGAGTTTATTGTCCCGCTGGTACGTTTTCTGGCGGAACGCAGACGCAGGGGACATTCCCGGGAAAAGATTTTGAGAGCGGCTGCAATGAAATTTCCCGGGGTCTATGCCCCGATGTTTTATCAGGATTTGTCCATGTCTGACAACGGATTATATGTCGATCCGCCGGGCGAGGGCTTACCGCGGAAAATCTTTGCTCGGAAAATTCAGGCGCTTAAGAAAAATTACTATCCGTCCAGGCCGCTGATGCCGGTAATCGAGATTGCCCAGGATAGAATGGTTGCAGAGATTATGCGGGGTTGCACACAGGGGTGTCGGTTTTGTCAGGCGGGGATGATCTATCGTCCTGTTCGGGAAAGAGATCCGAAGGAAATTTCCGAGCAGATTATCGACTCACTGACGGCAAGCGGTTACAATGATGTATCGCTCCTTTCGCTGTCCACATCGGATTATAACGGAATCGGCGAGCTGATTCGGGGTATATCGGGTTTTATCGATGAGCACAAGGTTGGTTTGTCTTTGCCGTCCTTGCGATTGGACACTTTTTCGGAAGACCTGGCAATAATGGCCCAAAAAATCCGGAAGTCGGGTCTGACGTTTGCACCCGAGGCCGGCTCTGAGCGGCTCAGGAAGGTGATCAATAAGAACATTTCCGAAGATGACCTGATGAGCTCTGTCGATATTGCCCTGAAATACGGCTGGCGCACACTGAAACTCTATTTTATGCTCGGTCTGCCCACCGAAACAGACGATGATATTGCCGAGATCGTTCGCCTGACAAGAGCGGTCTATGATCGGGCCTGCAAAAAAGTGTCTGTCAATGTTACTCTGTCAACCTTTATACCCAAACCCTTCACACCGTTTCAATGGGAGGCTCAGAATACACCGGAAGAAATTCAGCACAAGCTGGATATGATAAAAAAGGGAGTGGCTCCATTCAAACGAATAAAGATTATGGCGCGGGACACGTTTTTCTCGCAACTGGAGGGAGCAATATCGAGAGGCGATCGTCGCATGGGGCGGGTTATTCTGGCTGCATGGGAAAAGGGCGCCCGTTTCGATTCTTGGCGGGAACTGTTTAAACCGGACAAATGGCAGGAGGCATTTGAGGAGAAGGGGGTGGAACAACGATTTTACACGAGTGCCAGGAATGTCGATGAACCGTTGCCCTGGGATCATATTGATGCGTGTATCAGCCGTAAATTCCTGATTAGAGAGCGGGAAAAGGCCTACATGGCGGAAACATCTCCCGATTGTCGGAGCGGTTGTATCGGTTGTGGTGTTTGTGTTGATAAGTTGTCAATGCGGTTAATTGAGACCGAGGGAAATATTAAAGAGGAACCCGACCAGATTAATTCCCATCCCGGCTCTGAGGATGAGATAATATACCGTTTAAGGTATCAAAAAACCGGACCTGCCCGTTTTATTTCACATCTGGACACGCTGCGAATATTTCAACAGGCGTTACAACGGACCGGCTTGCATCTGTCATTTACCCGGGGATTCAATCAACGTCCCAAAATAGCGGCCGGCTATCCGCTGCCCCTGGGTTACTCTTCACAAGATGAATATATCGATATTGTAATTTACGATAGTGTGGAAAGCCGGAAGAATATTGCAAATCTGGAATTACCGGACGGAATAACGATTACATCGGCTGATCCTGTGCACTCAAAAGGCAAATCTCTCTTTGCGACAACCAAAGGATTTGAATACGAAGTCCGTTTTGCAGAGAAGCTGCCCGAAGATCTACAGAGACGCTCCGACGATTTGATGAAGAGACCTGAAATAATGGTTATAAGAACCAGAAAACAAAAGACGAGACAGGTCAACATACGACCGTTTATCCGGGAATTGGTCTGTCGGGAAAATCAAAGAATAGTTATCTCTCTGTATGTAAAAGACGGCCAGACCGCCAGACCGGAAGAGATACTGAAAGAGATGGGAATTAATCAAAAACCGGAGATGATTTGCCGTTTAAAAACATATTTTAATGAAACAATGGAAAAGAATTGAGATGAAAAAACAGATTTTAATCAGTGAAACAAGCAAAGAGACCAGAATCGCTATTCTTGAAGACGGTGATCTGGTTGAATTTTTTGTGGAAAAGCCGGAGCGCAACCGGATGCTTGGCAATATTTATAAGGGTAAAGTCGAAAATGTAATCGACGCCATTCAGGCAGCCTTTGTAGATATCGGTTATCATCATAATGCCTTTTTACCTTTTTCGGAGATGGATGATCCTGCCAGTGTCAGCGCCATGATCGAAAGCATTGTGCGGGACGATGAAGAAGAGACGACCCGCACCCGCCGGAAAAAACCACTGTCGAAAAGTGTTTCGGGTCTGAAAACCGGACAGGATATTCTGGTCCAGATTATCAAAGAACCCTTTGCGCAAAAGGGGCCCCGTGTGACCACAGACCTGTCCATTCCGGGGCGTTTTCTCGTTTTGGTGCCCGGAGAAGACTCTATCGGAATATCGAAAAAGATAACTCGCCGTGACGAAAAAAAACGATTGCGGAATATTGTGCGGAATTTGAAACCCAAAGGCTTCGGATTTATCATTCGGACTGTTGCCGAAGGCCAGGATGATAAAACGATTAAAAGCGATCTTGACGACCTTTTAAATAAATGGAAGAATCTGGAAGAAAATGTCAAAAATAATCCCGCTCCCGTTTGCGTATATCGGGATATGGAAATCACATCAATGGTTATCCGGGATCTTTTAACCCCGGACATTGACCAGATTTTGGTCGATTCCAAATCTCTTTATCGAAAACTGCATGCCTATATTAAAAGCGTATCGCCTCAGTTTGTTAAAAAGATCAGCTACCACAGTTATCGTAATCCGCTATTCAATGAATTTAATGTTGAAAAGGAATTTGAGAAATCATTGAACAAGAAGGTCTGGTTGAAAAGCGGTGGGTTCATTGTAATCGAACATACCGAAGCCATGACGACCATCGATGTCAACAGCGGCAAGTTTATCGGAAAAAAGGACCATGAGAAAAATTCCCTGAAAATTAACCTGCAGGCCTCGAAAGAGATTGCCCGACAATTGCGCCTGCGGGATATCGGCGGATTGATTGTGATCGATTACATCGACATGGATGAAGATGAAAACAGGAAGAAGGTGTTTCTGGAATTAAAACGCGCGCTGTATCAGGATCGCGCCAAGGTGGCTCTGTCGCCGATCTCCTCCTTTGGTCTGCTGGAAATGACCCGGCAGCGGACACGGGTTAATCTGCTTTACAGCGTCAGCGAAGAATGCCCGTTGTGCCACGGATCGGGACGAATATCATCCAAGGAATCGGTGGTAACCAAAATCGAGGGCTGGTTCCGCCGATTTAAGATGAAATCCCGCTCAAAACGCCTGGAAATTCACCTGCACCCGGATATGATTGATTATATTCATAACTCGACCAATAACTTGATGCGCAAGATTCAGTGGAGCAATTTTCTTCGGATCAAGATGATTGAAGACCCGGCAATTCCGGTGGATGACTTTAAGGTGTTTCTGGCCAAGAACGGGGAGGACATCACAGACCAATATTAGAGGACATTTCCCAAGAATCAAAATTCCTTGCACTAAAATCTCAGTGACAGACAACTCAGCCCGCCGTCCAGTTTGCGGAATTCAGATACATCAACTTCAATAACCGGGTACCCGGCATCTGTTATTTTTTGCCGTGTAATCGGATACCCTTTTGGAATTAACACTTTATCATTTATCCACACACAATTGGCTGC
>QNCV01000102.1 GCA_003645845.1 Fidelibacterota bacterium
GAAATACAACGACGCTACCCCCAACTCCAGCGATGTCATCGCATCTCCCATCGCTCCGGCCCGCGCATCCGTCGCCACACTCAAAAACTGAAACCCCGTCTGCGCTAACTTATCCTCCGCAAAACTGGTGGTTATGAACAGTAAAATACCGATCAAAATAATAAACTTCTTGTAATTGCTATTATTCATTATATCTCCATATCTCCAATGAAATATTTACTGATAGCATTATTCAGTCACAAAGGAAAAATAAACTTTTCCGCTTGATACCGTCGCCTCAGTTTTCTTTAATGCAATGATGTAGTTTTTATTCTCCATGTTCATCGAAAAATAGGATTTTAATACCGGATCGGGAGTCTGATCATTCTCAACCACATAATACGAAGAAATCAGTTCGAGCGGGATATCCGCCGGCACAATACTTGTCGAATCCATCGTATTTGCTTCGGTAACCACCACGTTAATGTAATTATCAGCATAGAACTGAACTTTCCCGGACATTCCCGGATTAAACAGAAAACTATATCCGCTTGTATTACCTCCTACCGTTATTAAATAATTCGGGAACGGAACAGAAACATGAAATGAGTCAACTTCCACATCCGATTTTAACTGGTTGATCTTACTGTCCACGGCGGAAAATAGCACGGTGTCGGTATTTATTACCGTTCCGGAAGTATCAAAGGATTCAATGATTCTTGATTCCACCGGATTAGCAACAATTTCATACTTTTCCAACGAATCGACCACATCGGCAAGCGTAGCTACGTTCGAAGTATCAGATAATTCCGTATTGATCATAGAATACAGCTGCAAAGAATCAACCCATGTGATAATTAAAGGTGAAAGGGCTGTGGCATAAGCATTAGCGGATATCGCTTCGGCGCCCAGGGCATCAACCTCATCAGCCTCATAGTTTTCTTCTTTAAAATCGTCACAACCGATCATTAAAAACGGAATGACAAGTAAGACCAAACCAACTATTTTGCTAATTCTTATTATGGACATGATTTACTCCTTACTTAATTATCGCACTACGATAAGTTTTTTATAAATACTTTCACCTTTCTTAAAAACCGGTGTGTCTTCTGTAACTTCAAAATAAACAATATATATTCCACTGACAATTACCTGGCCGGCCGAAGTGGTGGAATCCCAGGATTCATCACCGCTGCTATCGATATGACGAATGGTTTTTATGAGATCTCCTCTTTCGGTAAATATCTTAATTATACACTTTGGTGGTAAACCATAGAACATAATCTGATCTTTTGTAGATTGGTCACCGAATTGAATCTCACGGGCTGAAATATTATATGGATTTGGCACGATCCTGATCCCTTCAAGGGAATTTCCCGGTTGGCGAGTCAGATTGGCCGGTTCAATTGTCCGAGTCCAAAAAAGACTGCTGACCATCTGAGCACCCGAAGGATCAACCGTACCGTCATCGGTTGTCTGAATATAGTAATAATAATCAAATCCCCGTACGGCATTCTTATCCTCATATATATTGGTAACCGGATTATCCGTTCCCTGTCCGCAGGCATAAATCATTTCAAAGGTCGTATCTGAGCGATCAATCGACCGATATATTCTGTATCCGCCAAAATGGTCATAGGATTCGGCACTGTTTGACCATTCCAAAGTAATCCGGTCACCACCGGAAGAAACACTGAATTCGTCCGGCGGTGGTGGAGCAGAACTAATTGCAAAATCATTCTTCCAGCAATCCGTTGCCCGGTCAAAGGCCTGTTTTAATGAATCAATACCGGTAAAAACCCAGGCATCCTTGAACTCATCTTTATTTGTCGTCTCCGAACCGTCAGGCATAATGTACGGAGTGATCTCATTTAACCACTGGGCTCCTATGGTTGCCCGTTTTTCCCAGCTGAGCGAGCCGACCGCTTCCGCCATGACGATGCGTATACTTTCACCATCGGGAATGTAGTAGGGACCGTAACCGATTCCCTGGCTGACGCCACCTCCGCCGGCCAATGACAATTCATTGGCATTCCCATCCCCTACCATATCGGCATGAGTCTGGGCAGGTAGTCCGGCATTCATATAGACAGTATATTCTTTAGCCATATTATTTTCATTATACTGATCATTGAATGAGGCTTGGGTAACATCGGCATCCGAATAAATCGGAGTCTGGTTTTTCGGTTGTTCGGTGTCATCGCTTTTATCATTCCAGGCCTTATCGGCATGAATGGTAACAACTCCGGGAATCTGAGCCGCTCCCAAAAACCCTGTTCCGTTTGTGCCGATATAGGGCGCTCCGATATTGTCACCTTCGAAACCGGAATGGAGCCCATGATAGGCATAGGAAGCCCGATAACTGTCTCCGTAAAAAGGATGTAGAACTTCATTGACCGTATTTACTCCCCAGGTCGCATCCTGCGGAGCATAATATAAACCGTAAGCGCCCATATACTTAGAAACAGACCAACGGTATTGAAAAAAGAATATCACATCGGTCAGATCCTGGTGTTTGACATTACCATCAACGTCATAAATACCCGTGTTTTTAAAATCAAATACATACAAGAAATAATTGTCGTTAAATTGTTGGGTATTATAGTAAATCCGGCGGGTCATGGTAATTCCCATGGAGGTATTCACGACATTATAAAGCATTCTGTCCGTCGGCAACGTATCAGTGACAACCACATCAAGATCACGAAAATTTGTCTGTGCTCCGGGCACACCATTAACTGTAACATTGGGATGTTCGAATTTTCCATAGTAAGTAAATTCCTGAGGCATGAATTCGGAAGTCTCATTCAATATCCGGGGCCCTACATGAACAACTTTATAGTTGAACACCTTTCCGGCAACGGGATCGTCATAATTGGTAGCCCCAATCCAAAGTCCTTTAGCCGCCTGCATATCCTGACTCGGGTAAAGAGCGGGATACTGAAAACCATCCTGTTGATCAGCGACTTCGTGACGGCGTCCCACCTCAATTTCACAACCTCCGCTGGAAAACCAGTTCTGCAGCATACCGACTGCAATCCATTTCGTATCATCGGCAAATACCGAAACAGACAGCACCGTTATTAATAGAAATAGCAAAATTCTCGTCAGATTTTTCTTCATATTTTTATAACTCCACATATTTATTTAAAATCAAATGAAAATGTCATACCGAAGAAAATATCTCTTGGATTGAGAAAAGTATAGTAGGTCTGATTAGGCATATCAATATAGGCTTTTGTATCAAGAATTTCATCAATCGTCTTCTTGTCAACCTGAGTCCATTGTCCGTCAACATACTTTACATATTCTTTGGTATTATAGTTGTAATAAATGGCTCTGGTACTCGGATTGCTTAAAGTTGTCGGATCAGGAACGACCTCAATGGGCTGAAATTCAACCCCCGCATCCCTGTAAACGCCCGGTCTGTCATTCCCGGGCACACCCTGGTAACCCATTTTATCATACTTGCTTTGCGGCAGATGCAATGAATACATATAATCATAATAATCATATACATTGTAAAACGCATTGTTTGACCAGTTTTTGATATTTAACGCATTATTGACGTCTACAAATACTTTGACGCTAAAACGATCAAACGTAACCGTCTTGGCAAGCTTCAGATCAAGACTTTTCGTATCCGTATATCGTAAATTGTACTCAAGACCTTTGATGCTGTTGGGATTCCAGGTCATCCACGAACCGGCTGTCCAGCGGGCAATAACATTCAAATGCCAGTCAGCAAGGATTTTCTGATTCAGAATCTCAGGACCAAAATCCCGGGGTGTATGAAAGTCGATATAGGACTTAAAACGCGGAACCGGCAAGGGTTTCGTCTGATATGGATTGTAACTGTTTCTGACCCAATCCCGTTGTTCGGAGGGATTTTCATAATAATGGCCGTAACGGAATTCACCATAGGAATTAACCCGATATTCAAAGTTCATCATACCGGTTACCCAGTCTCCGTACATCTTGGTTATTTCGATTTCCGCACCGCGAATGTCTTCATAACTGTTATTAGTCAATTTATAGTAGGCAACTTTACCATCACTACTGTGATATTTGGTCCAATCCTGCTGATTTTTCACATCTTTATAATAACCGGAAACACGAATCAGATACATATCTGCGATTGATTGATCAAAACCCAATTCATAGGAAACAGTCCGCGCCAACTCCAGACTCGGATCACCGATATAATCCACCTGATCGATATAGCTGCGCTGCATCCGGTATAATCTCTCGGCAAAGGGCATCTGACGATAATGACCGTAGTTGAAATATAACTTTGAAGTTGCGGAAATCGGATGCGATATCCCCAACCGGGGGCTCAGGTAAAACTGGGGTTTGACCTTTTTGGTCTTATAGGTGCTCTCCAGATCGTAATTATAACCGCCACCATAAAAACCGGCTTCGTAGGTACCGACATCATACCATTTCCCGTTGGAATTAATGTATTCGGGAACCAAACCGAGAGTGGCAACCAGACCTTCAAATTCAATCTTGTCTTCAATATAGCCTGTAATTCTGAAGGGTGATCGCTCAAAGGATGTCCAGGTGTTGCCCTCAGGAAGGAAGAGGTTGACCATCCCAAATTCCAACTCGTAATGATCCATGACAAATTCCAAACCCGCCTTCAACTGATGCCTGAAATTTATCTGGTTGGTATAATCAAACCGGGCTGTGTAAGTGGTATAGCGACTGCTGTCCCGGGCTGTACTCACCGCCCCGCCCAGAGACAAACCACCTTCAATAGAGGCAAGATTGTAGGGCCAGAATCCGTCCGGGGCTTCATCCACATAATACCCTGGAAAAATCTCATAAACCCTTGATGTATCACGCAATGCCATTGGGCCGGTGCGATAGACATTTTCGGAACGTTTCAACTGAATTTTATAGAATGAGCTGGCGCTTAATACTTTGTTAAAAATTAATGATTCTGTATTGTAATATCGCTTGGTAGGCGAGTAATATATATCACCGAAGATTCGCCAGGGAATTGTAAATCCCACACGGTCAACGGCATTGGCAACTTCATAGGGTGTCTCAAAAATGGCTGTTCCACCACTACGTGACATTGAAGTTGCATGTTTTTCACCATACATACCGATAAATGTCATCTTAAGAGAAGACGAAATATCCGAAGTCAGTTTCAGCATGGTGTTTTCATCATAAACACCTTCGGTGGCCAATTGCATCAGATACATATCCTGTGTTCCCCGGTGAGAAAGGAAAAAACGCAAATTTCCAAGCGCACTGCTGATAACCGGAACGGGCCCGCCAAATCCCCAGTCGATTGTGCGATCCGGCAGATTGATTTCGCCGTTTTTTCGATATTGCCATTCGAATAAACGTTTGGCACCCAGTGGGGTCAAATCGTTTGAAGGATCGTCATCCTGTAATAATTGTTGCGAAATAGAATTCCAGCCATCAAAAGGATAATACTGTGCCTGTGTATAGGAATCCCAGGCACCGTTTTTTGTCCCCGTCCAGCAGACCTCCTCATCAAGAAAGGGTCTGAAATAAAAAGAATTAGGATCATAGGCTGATTTGCCGAAATGTTTTTCAGCTGGAGAGCTGTAACGAACCGTAAAAGAACCGCTGTAGGAATCTTTACTGCCTTCACGTGTAACGACATTGACAATACCGGAACGAACATTGCTGTATTCGGCGCCGAATCCACCGGTCTGCACCGAAACCTCCTGCATAGCGCTCATCGGTAACGTCGTCATGGGGCTGCTGGTTCGTTCATCTCTCATTACAATTCCATCGACCATGAACAATGTCTGATCGGCCCCTGCACCGCGAATACTCAACCCTGACGTGATACCGGCCTTCAATCCCAGTGCATCGGTCACATCGGAAACCGGGAGCGTCTCCATCTCGTCTGAGGTCATACTCAACCGACTGGCAGTGACATCCTTTTTTATCACCTTTTTCTGGGCAAAGACCTCAACAACCTCACCCTCAAGGACTTGGGTCTTCATTCTAATATCTACCTTGGTAGTCAAGTCAATTTCAACACGAACATCGCGTATTTCAAAGGTACTATATCCTATCATAGAGGCTTTAACAGTGTAGTCGCCTGGAGGAATATTCAAAATCGAATAATATCCATTGATGTCCGTAGCGGCACCTGTGGTTGTGCCTACCAGAACAACATTTACACCCGCCAGCGGTGTACCGTCTCTTTCATCGGTGATTTGCCCGGCAATTTTTCCCGTAGTGCCAGCAAATAGAATCCCGGTAATTAAAATGAAGCAAACGATAGATTGGTAAAAAAATCTTCGCATATCCCAACTTCTCCTTATGTAGTTAATGCATTTCTCTTCTCAGGAGACATCATCAATTATGAGCCCGGTGTACAAAATTTTCCTTTTCCCCAGAAAACAATCACTACTGTATAACCCCCCGCATATCCTCAGTGCTCTTCATACAACTTATACTGAATTTATTATCTACCGATTATCATGTCAAGTCATATTCCAAAAAAAGTTATTCAACCTTACTAACAGCCGGTGCTTTGAATACATTAGTCATTAAATTTACCGCAATTTGTGATTAATATTTGTCAAATGGATTGTCTATTGATATATTTGCAGGTTAGATTGGCCTTTTAACATGTTTGACACGGAGAAACAATGAAATTCAAACTGACTGTCATCCTTTCTACGCTTCTATTTATTATCGGTTGCGGTAATCGATATGGCTTTGACTTTAAACAGGAATGGGATTGGAATACGCTTAAACGTCAAACGGACGACCCTCAAACCCTCAAACAGATTGATGACTTAAGAGAAAAAATGTCTCTTTCCGATGCCCACTTTTTGTTAAAAAACCTCAGTCAATTAAAAAACCCCGAAGACATCTACCAATTATCCGCCATTGAAAAAGCCCAAAACGATTCCGGTGGCGGTTTCTACGGATTTATTCCAAATTTTTTTAATGACGCGAAAAAAGTACCTGTCCCCACCGATTTCTCAGGCTTAATTTCATGCGCTCAATATCTGAATAATGTCAAATTGCGTATCCACCGGATAAATGCTCGATCGAATTTTCAAATTAACCCAAAATTCAAAAAGCGGAAAATTGCTGATATCCCCCCCGATAAAATTCACCCGGGCTTGGAAATAAAAGTCAGTACCGATGCTATTATGGATGTTCTGAATCATTATCTTGCCCGCAATCTGTCAAAGAAAGACGCCATTGAAATTGCAAATAATCCAACCTTTCAGCAAATGTTAATCAACCGAAAAGAGGTCGGTTACATACCCAAACCATTGCCGGATGAAAAAGACCTGGCTACATTTATTTATCAGGCTGCTCAAAATGACCCTGTTGCTACCATCTGGCGCTGGTTGAATCCCTGGAACTGTTTTGGTTTTGCCGAAATTTATAATAATGATTCATCCTATTATGCTATTTGTTCTGAATTAAACCAAAATGCGGAGAAAATCGCAGCAGCCGTCAATGCGAAACTGAGTATCTACCTCCCGGAGGATTTCAAATTTCAGGAGCAGATCGATTTTGGAGTAAATTGGGGTATCCTATCATGGGGAACCGAGAATCGGGTCGGCTTAAACATTATTCTTGTTAAAAATGACTATCCATTAATAATTCGTCAGGCAAGTTCACAAACATTCCGCAAAATACAGCAGAAAATCATGCGGGACACCCATAACATCTCGTCACAAGATGTGCACATCAAAGATATTGTGGGCAGTCGTTACAGCAATATCTATGATAAACTTTTCTATGAAGTGCTTGCTCAAATATTAATTGAAGGTACTGCCAGCTATGTCGGCGGAAAAAAGGATTCAGGGGTAATTATAGACGGTATCAAAGAGGGCAGAGATTTGCTAAATCAGGTTTACTATTCTCTTTATGAAGACGTCAATATTCAAACGGTTCGAGCATGCGAAAGTGAAGGATTTTCAATAAATGGTCCATTCGTTGCAATCGGATACTCGATTACTCAAAAACTAGTAAAAAAATACGGACCTGAAATAATCTATTCTGTATTAGCCGATAATTACCTGGATTTCTACCTCAAATATCTCGATATCGAAGATACTTTTCATGGCAAAAAATTGAAAATATTCGATCCA
>QNCV01000103.1 GCA_003645845.1 Fidelibacterota bacterium
ATTTCGATATCGACATTATTCTGAAAGATTATATTGCAGGAATGACAGACAATTATGCCCTACATTGTTTTGAAAATATTCTCACTGCGGGAACAACGGGTCTCTGAGCACCATGAGAAAGAACAACCGGGAAATCAAAGAGTCACTTGCTCAAAAAAGATTAAAAGCGTTTCTTGATTCAACACCAGGAATAGTTCATAATCTCAGTAATCCCCTGACAATCATCTCCACATACTCTCAGCTTATGCAGATGCAAGAGCCTGATAATACAAATATTACAAAAATGGTCGAACAGAGCAAGCTGATTGAAAATATATTAAATAACATCGTCTATATCAGCCAGAATATCCTAAAAGAAAAACCCCAACAAATTAATATTAACACCTTCCTGAAAAATGAAATCGAATACTTCAGAGCCAATCCACTTTTTAAACACAAGGTAATAACTACACTGGATCTAACGGATAAAATACCGGTTGTTGTAAACAGCTACTTTCATTTGTCGACATTATTGTTCACAATAATTCAACTAACTCTGTATTTCTTTCAATCCTCAGAAGAAAAACGTATTTATATATCAACTAAGAAAAAGACAAATTCAGTTGTCATCAGCATAACTGTTTCTGTGGATGATATAACAAATATCATAAATGAAAATGAATATAAACCACTGATAGAGGCATTTAATGATGCGCTCATTATATCACAGGAAGTCGATATTTCGACGAAAATAAACCGGAAAAATACCGGGACAGAATTTGTTATCGAAATTCCGGACAAAACATGACAAATAATCCCAATTCGGCGCATGTACTCATCGTTGATGATGAACCTTACATCTGTGAAGTGCTATCAGAAATTCTGCGGGATGAAACATATATCTCCGATATTGCCTACAACGGCGAAAACGCCCTGAAACTCTTCCGTAAGGGCAAATATGATCTGGTTCTCCTGGATATTGGTCTTCCGGATATGAGTGGGATTGAGGTATTGAAAAGAATGCTGCAGGTTGATCCCACAATTGCGGTTATTATGGCTACGGCTCAACGGGACATCGAAATTGTTGTGGAAGCCATTAAAATCGGCGCCGAAGACTATCTTGTCAAACCCTTTAATGACTTAAACGTTATTAAAACCGCTCTTCATAAGGCTTTGAAAATAAAAGCGGTGAAAGATGAAAATCTCTATCTGAAAGCCAGGTTGAAGAAACATTCAAAAGCACGGCCGATTATCGGAAATTCCCCCGGAATTCAGGAAGTCATGAAAATGGTGCATAAGATTGCGCCGTTGAATACATCGGTATTGATCTCCGGTGAAACCGGAACCGGAAAAGAACTAATCGCCCGCGCCATTCATGAAAACAGCAAACGGGCCAACCGGAAATTCATCAGTATAAATTGCGGCGGTCTGCCGGAAAGTCTGCTCGAATCCTCCCTTTTCGGATATGAAAAAGGTGCCTTTACGGGTGCTTATAAACAGACAAAAGGGGTTTTTGAGGATGCCCGTGGCGGCACTCTTTTTCTGGATGAGATTTCCGAAACCAGTCCGGCATTGCAGATACGTTTTCTTCGGGTTTTACAGGAAAAAGTATTTCAACGTGTCGGGGGCACGGAAGACATTTATACCGATGTCCGGATTATTTCCGCAACTAATAAGGATTTACTGAACGAAGTCAAAACCGGAAAATTTCGGGAAGATCTGTTTTATCGCCTGAATGTCATCTCAATAGCCGTCCCGCCTTTACGAGAACGCCCGGATGATATTCCGTTATTGATCAAACACTTCATCCGCAAATATTCCGGTCTGCACAATAAAAACATCAAAAATGTCGAAAAAAATGTTATCGAAATCTTAAGGAATTACCAATGGCCGGGAAATATTCGTGAACTCGAAAATGTCATCGAACGGGCTGTTGTCCTGGCCGAAGATTCGAAACTAAAATTAACGGATATTCCAGATTCAATTGTCAGTCAACCAATCGAAAGCAGCATACCAAACGGATTGGTCAATTTTTCCGATGCCAAAAACCAATTCGAGAGAAATTTTCTGATTAATGCCCTAAACCGAAATCGGTGGAACATAGCACAAACCGCCCGTGAAATTAAACTTCCCCGTCAAAACCTTTACCAGAAAATAAAAAAACACAATATTTCCCGCCGATAAGTGTAACATATATATTACACAGCCGACAGGAATACCTCTTCGATAACGACATAATATTATGACATATCATTCAATATGATGTCATCGTATTATGACAATATCTGAGTCTATAGCACTGATTCAATCTATCTATCCCTTTATTTATCAATGTCTTATGGTTATTGGTACAGATTTTGGCATATAATATTTGCAAATTGAAAATGTGGGTAAGAATCAATGCAGGTAAATCAGGAAATATCAAATCAGGTTCAGATTCAGCAGCGGATTCAATCCTTTGTTTTGATGAACAGGATTCCGCGGGTTGATCTTCAGAACATTGGGTTCATCGATCCCGGTGTGGTCGATCTGATTCCGGAAGAAACTGCCCGTCAGTTCAACGTTTTAGCCTACGGACAGAAAAATGGAAATCTGCTTGTTGCTATGGCCAATCCTTTCGATCTCCTGGCAAAAACAACCATTCGGCAAAAAACCGGCTTAAATATCGAAGTCGGGTATGTACCTCGGGATGTTATCCTGTCTGAAATTGATAAATACTATTCCCAGAAAGCCAATCTCGAAGAAAGTATGAAAGAACTTGTGAACTTCGAGGTCGAAGAAGAAGAGGAAGATGACGATGAGGAGCAGCTTCGTATTCAGGCGGAGGATGCACCGGCAATAAAATTTGTAAACTTATTACTCTTGCAGGCCACCCAGGATCGAGCCAGTGACGTTCATATCGAACCTCAGGAAAAAGAGATCAAAGTACGTCTCCGGATCGATGGAATTTTACGTGAAATACCCCCCCCTCCCAAGCGTATGCAGTCCGGAATTATTTCCCGGATTAAAATTCTGGGTGGCCTGGATATTGCCGAACGGCGCATACCTCAGGACGGTCGCACAAAAATTAAAATCCTCGGTCGTCAGATTGACATCCGAATTTCAACCTTACCCACCATTTACGGCGAAAAAGTCGTTATGCGGATTCTCGACAAAGGCAGTGTTTCCCTGAATATTAATGATGTCGGCTTTGAACCCCGGCTCATGAATAAATTCAAGGAAGTTTTGACTCAGGCTCACGGAATGATTCTGGTAACCGGACCGACCGGCTCCGGAAAAACAACTACACTGTATTCGGCTCTGAATTTTGTGAATTCTCCGGAAAAAAATATTATCACCGTAGAGGATCCCGTTGAATACCGCCTGAAGGGAATCAATCAGATTCAGGCCCGTCCTCAGGTAGGATTGACCTTTGCCGCAGGTCTGCGATCGATTCTCCGGCAGGACCCCGATATTGTCATGGTGGGTGAAATCCGCGACCGTGAAACGGCTGAAATCGCCATCAAAGCCGCCCTTACCGGCCATCTGGTTTTATCGACGCTCCATACCAATGATGCCATTGCCACAATTATTCGGTTGATCAACATGGGAGTCGATAAATATCTGATCTGTTCCGCTCTTTCCCTGGTTATTGCCCAGCGCCTTGCCCGGCGAATCTGTCTCCATTGCAAAACATCCTACACTCCCGATGAAGAGGTATTACTTCGTCTCCAGGCGCTGAATATTGATCCCAGTGATATTACTTTTTATAAGGGCACCGGATGCGATCACTGTGGCGGCACCGGTTACTGGGGACGTTTAGCCGTCTATGAGTTTTTTCTGCTCTATCCTGAAATCAAAGAAATGGTTATAGAAAATGCCTCCGAAGAAGCTCTTCGTAAAAAAGGTCAGGAAATTGGTATGGAATCGCTTCTTGAGAACGGCATAAAAAAGGTGCGCGAAGGATTGACAACCGTTGATGAGATATTAAGGATTATTTAAAATGACAGAATTTGCCTATACAGCATTGACTTCAACGGGACAAAAAATTAAAGGTGTGTCTGCGGCCGGTTCTGCCACTCAGTTAAGCCTGCAACTTCAAAAAAAATCCATGACACTGTTGACGGCTAAACCAACCAATAAAGCCGAAAGCGTTAAAAAGGTATCAACCGGTCATTCCTTTTTTACATTTTCAAAACCGATCCAAACCGAAGATTTGGTAGTATTTTTCCGCCAACTCTCCACAATGGTAGGCGCCGGAGTCCAATTGGTTGACAGTCTGGATATTCTTCAGGATCAGAGTGAAAATCCGAATTTTCGGAAAATTATCAAACTCGTCAAAGAGGACATCGAAGGTGGTGTGAATTTTTCCAAAGCTCTTGCAAAGCATAAGCAGGTATTTTCAACCCTGGTAATCTCAATGGTTGAAGCGGCTGAAATCGGCGGGAACCTGGCCGGCATTCTCGATCAACTGGCAACCTATATAGAAGTAAAGGACAAAATTAATAAAAAAATAAAATCCGCTGTATCCTATCCGAAGTTCATCATGATCTTCTTCGCATTGGTTGTAGCGGCAGTTGTTTTTGGGCTGGTTCCAAAATTCCGTGATATTTTTGAAAGTTTCGGCGCCGAATTACCGGGACCGACTCAGGTTATTATTTCCGTCAGCAATTTTGCAAAAAATAACATACTGTATGAGTTAGCCTTAATAGTATTAATAATCGTCGGCTTTAAAATGCTCGGTAAAAACCCGAAAGGGCGGCGATTTCTGGATAGAATGGTATTCAAAATTCCCGTTTTTGGCCAAATCATAAAACAATCCATCATTTCTCGGTTCAGCAAAACACTCGGTACTTTGATAAAAAATAACGTCCCGCTGGTTGAAGCGCTGAGTATTGCCGCCGAAACGTCAAATAACGTCATTGTTATCGAGACAATCGATGATGTTCGCACCGGAATTTCCTCGGGATCATCCCTGGGAAAGTCAATGGAAAAGCACAAAATCTTCCCCCCCATGATGGTTAAAATGGTTACCGTCGGAGAGGAAGCCGGGTCCCTCGATCTGATGCTGGAAAAAGTTTCCCAGTTTTATGATCGCCAGTTTAACACAACCATCGACTCGCTGTCATCCATCATTGAACCTGTGCTGATGATCGGCCTGGGAATTCTGGCGCTGTTTGTGGTAATCGCATTGTATCTACCAATCTTTCAAATGACAGGGGCAATTCACGGATAAATCTGTGAGAAGAAAATTCTTAAAAATCCAAAAGGAGGAATGATTATGAAAAAGTTAATGAATGAATCGGGTTTCACACTTGTGGAATTGATGATCGTGATTGTGATTGTCGGTATCCTTGCCGCAGTCGCCGTCCCGATTTACCAGTCCAACATCGCCAAAGCCAAAATGACCGAATGTGATGCTGCGTTGGGAACCATTCGCACCGCTCTGCGGGTATATTATGCCGCCAATAATGCATATCCGACAGCAGCTGCGGGAACTGCAGTAACATCTGTATCAGGGCTGGATATCAGCACGGCCGATCTCACCGGCAAATATTTCACCGCCGACCTTTACACTCTTGCATCGACTGATTCAACGTACACAATCACCTGTGACAGCGACGGGGTATTAGGTGGCACAGACCGGACACTGGACCATAATGGTAATTTCGGCGGCGGTCCGAGTTAATAGTTAACTGGATAATGAGGGGAGGTTTCACCCTCCCCCTCACCATTCCGGAGATTTACGATGAGAAGCCGATATTTTCCAAAGTTCACATCGGAAGGCGGATCGACACTGGCAGAAGTCTGTATCGCCATTGTGGTCATGACAATTGTTGTCATCAGCGGATTTCAGTTCGTATCAGTCGGTCGTGAGCGGCTGGCTGTTGAAAAATACTACCGTCTGGCTCTGATGGAAGCCGCAAGCCGTCTGGAGAGCGCCCGTAAATATTCCTATGATGCCCTGTCAGACAGCCTCTCCGAGACAAACACATCCATCACTTTGGGAAATATCACCGCAAAGCGAACAACCATTGTAAGCAGTATTGACGATAACTTCGATGGCACCGGCGCTTCCGATGCCGATACCAATCCAACGGATTACAAAAAAATCCGGGTAACCGTCAGTTGGCCGCCCGATCATTCAGTCAGTCTGGAAAATTATCAGAGTGAGTACTATTATGAAATATCCTACTGATAAAAAAGCCAATGGATTTACGCTGGTGGAATTAAGTATTGCCATCGTAATATCATCGATAATTGCTCTTTCAGCGGGAAGTCTGCTACTCTTTTCCAGCAATCAGTCTACCCTATCCTCAGTTGACACTCAGACGATTCGCGATCATGCTCTGATTACCAGGCTTCTTTCAGAAAATATCAAGGCAGGTATGGGTGATCACTCATATATTTTTGCCAGCTCATCTCAATCAACACCCGTCTCATCGGGTTCGTGTATTCAAATTATGACGCCGGATTCATCGGTAAGAACCTTTTATAAAGACGCCAATGACTTCGTCATGCTCGATGACCAGGGTCATGAAACAAGGATTGTCCGTGAAATTCTCAGCAAATTAACCTTTACCGAATCCTATACTTCCGACTCAACCAAAATAATCAACGTTGCCTTGGGAATTAATCAAAACGGCGATGCAATTGAAACCAATCACTATTATTTTTTCCGGAATTAGAAAATGGAGTATTTATTATCATTCGGAATATTTGCAACGGGAGCGATTATCGGAAGTTTTTTAAACGTCCTGATCCATCGCCTGCCCTTAAAACAATCCATTCTTTTTCCTGCTTCCCATTGTCCGGAATGTCAAAAGCCGATCCTGTTCCGGGATAACATTCCCATCATCAGTTACATTATTCTTGGGGGACATTGCCGAAACTGCCGGGCCGATATCCCTTACCGATATTTCATTGTTGAAGTGGTTAGCGCCACCATCTGGACAATCCTTTTTCTGAAATTCGGGTTCGGTACCGACTTTATCTTTTATGCGTTACTATCCTCAATACTGATTGTTTGCAGCTATACCGATCTGAATCACTACCGCATTTTAAACTCCGTTGTTATCACCGGTTTCATTATTGCCCTGTTTATGATTTTATTTCTGAATTCGGACCACTTCGCAGTATCCGTTTACGGAATGCTGACCGGTGCATTGATCATGGGCTTCTGGGCAATTGTCGGAAGGCTGCTCTTTAAAAAAACCGCCCTGGGAGCGGGAGACATCAAATTAACTGCTTTAATCGGCTTTTTCACCGATCCCCAAACAATCACCGTTATCATTTTTCTTACCTTTTTCTTGGCCTCGATAATCGGTATCATTCAGGGAATCAGACTTAAAACAATCAAAGACCGGCGAATTCCCCTGGCGCCTTTTATATCTGTTGCCACTTTGGTAATGATTTTCCTTGGAAATAAACTGATCCTCGCTTATCTGGAGATATTCAAATGATCCGGAAGGAATTACATAATTTCATTACATCTGAGAACGGTAGTGTTCTTGGCATGGTTATGGTTTTTTTCCTCTTCGTATCAATTATCGGAACTACCCTATTGTCACTGGCATCACAGGAAATAATGTTATCCCGAAGTGATATTCAGAAAGTCCAGTCGGAATACTATGCTGAAAGCGGGCTCAATATTGCTCTCTGGCGCATGAATCACGCCACAGATGGCCTTGCTGCCTTTAGTAACAATATCGCAACGGTTGAAGTGGATACTAACCTAATGATTCTCACGTCAATCGGTAGCTCCGGCGAAAAATCCACAACGATTCAATGGAAATATTTTGAAGATCACCCCTTCAATCATATTATCACGTTCGGACAAAACCTTGACACATCAAATTTCACCCTAACATCGATGCCAGCACATGAGGCCACTCAGTTTGAAGAGTTGCCTACCGTAGATCTGTTCTATTATTACAGCATTGCCGATTATATTTACACAGGCGATCAACATTTTAACTCCCCGCTTCCCAGTGGAATTCACTATGTCAACGGGCACGTGGATGCCGGTAACGGAACCTATCTCGATGGC
>QNCV01000104.1 GCA_003645845.1 Fidelibacterota bacterium
AAATCCATTCCTGGCCAGATCAACTGAAGGACCCAGCAAATCTGACCAGTCGAGTCTCCCAAACTTCCGGTGAGCCAGCGCATAACCGGCTACTGCTCCGGGCACGCCGGATGCCAGCGGACCATAGAGACTCAGATCTTCAATCGGATTCTCATTTTCATCGAGATACATATCGCGATGGGCTTTGCGCGGCGCCTTTTCACGAAAATTAAAAGTGGTAACATTGCCATCAGGTTCGCGGACAACCATAAAACCACCACCACCGATATTTCCCGCCGGAGGATAGACCACCGCGAGAGCAAACCCGACCGCAATCGCCGCATCCACGGCATTGCCCCCTTTTTGCATGATTTGAAGGCCCACATCCGAGGCTATTTTTGAAGCCGATACAACGGCGCCGTTTTCGCCAACTTGAAATGTCTGGCCGTTTAATAGCACAAAAATAGTGATGATTATTGTAATGATCTTTTTCATAAAAGTCCTATAATCGAAAAGCATCTTCGAGATGATTGATACGATATCCATGGGATTGCAGAGATACGCCAATGACATCAAACCGGCAGGTGAGGTCCAATTCCGGGCGCTGCGACAGCCAGGCGTCGGCTATCATTCCAAGCTGCTCCATTTTCCGCTCATCCACCCACTCCTCCGGCGGACCGTAAACCTTCCGCCGCTGGGTTTTAACTTCAACAAAACTGAGAAGCCCGCCTTTCCTGGCAATGATATCAATTTCACCGAAGACGCCGGCATGAAAATTACGTTGAATGATCTGAAATCCCTTACCGTAAAGATAATAGGCGGCTAAATCCTCACCATATTTACCCAGGAGACGGGTATTTGTCGTTTTCTCCAGATCAACTACATGCTCTTTAACTCCCCCGAACGAGCGTCGATGAATCGGACATGGTTTGAGTTTTTGAATCGCTTCCTGATGCTGACGGGTTCCGTAGCCTTTGTGTTTAGCGAATCCGTATCCCGGAAACACACTGTCCATCTCCCGCATAATCCGGTCACGATACACTTTGGCAATAATTGAAGCAGCGGATATTGAGTAGCAAATCCGATCCCCGTGGACAATCGCTGTCTGGGAATAGATCCTATCCGGCAAGCCGCGGCCGTCCACAAGAATATGGTCGATTTTCAGTTTAAGCCTTCCGATTGCCTGACGCATCGCTTTGTGGGTTGCCTTTAATATGTTGACCCTGTCGATTTCCGTTGAATCAACGATTCCGATACCGATGGCTTTGGCGTTCGCCTGAATCTGGTCAAATAAAATTTCCCGGCGTCTTTCCGTAACCGTTTTGGAGTCGTTAATTCCTTCTATTAATTCGGCATCCTGATCAAACACAACAGCCGCGGCCACAACCGGTCCTGCCAGCGGTCCCCGGCCGGCCTCATCGATGCCGGCAATATTCCGAATGCCTTTTTGCCAGAATCGCTGTTCGTAATCTGTGTTGACCGGTTTAAAATTCAATATCCAACTCTTTTTTCATCATGTCAATGACGTTTGTTTCCTTGCCCCTTTTACGATCGGATTCACTTTTATTTTCAATTTCTTTCAGCCAATCAATAAGCATGGGCAGCGCAGCGGGGTCTTTACGGGCTTCCCGGGGAGTCATATTATTCAAAGCCGGAATTCTTTCATCCAGTAATTTCAGATAGTACTCCGTTAAAAATTTCTGCATCAATCCGGGTTCCACTTCCGGCGGAGCGGGCATGACCTCATTAACGGCTTCCGGCTCATTATCCAGATCAACTATCTCTTTTTTTATAACTTTTTTTAAAACAACTGCATCACCGAAAAGATCGGAAAAATGCCGAACGGCGAAATCGGCCAACTCCAAAGAACCGACTTCCAAACGACATAAAAACTGATCTAAATACAGACTGCCAATGGCATCAATCTCCATCTGGTTGCCGTTTTTATCGAGTTGAAAGGTATTTAGAATAATTCCGTTACCCGGGTTGTCCGGTGTCCGGATTGATTCCAGATCTTTCTCAATGCCAAATGTAAGCCAGTCGAACTGATAACGTATCACCGTCTTTTTCGTTGCATTATCCCGACGTTTTTTGGTTTCAATAAAGTTAAATTCAGCACTCGCCTTGATTGTGGACATTATCCGGTTAAAATCCTTGACTTTAAAGCGGACAGAACAGGGTTGATACTCTCCGTAACGCGTATACAACTTTTGGTTTTGGGCTTCTTCACGGATTTCCCGCTCTATCCGAAAAAAAAGTTCCCAATTATTCTTGGCAAAGTCATGGTAATCCCTATAGCCGGAACGGTCATCATCCGCCTGCCATGCGCTTTTTATTCGGTCAATGATAAACTTTTTATCGGTCGGCATGAATCGAGCGATTGAACCGGTGCAATAATACATTCCATTAAATGGATAGCATCGACACAGAACGATATCCCATTTTGTCAAATCAAAGGATGATGTTACATCCTTCAAATAACCCTCCTCGTTCGTTATCAGCCCTTTTATCAGACTGCCCTCTCCCGGGTATACCTGCTGAATTTCATAGAAATCAAGGTGAGATTCGGACTGGGCGCGCATCTCTTTTAGCTCGACTTGATTAAAACGTTCGGGATAATTATCAATGACCCAGTTCATAAACCGACTGTCCAGTTTTTTAAAGTAGAAATCAATAAAAAGGATATCAAAAAGACGCATTAAATGGGATTGCCTTTCATATTCCGTGGCATCGCTTAAACGCCGTTTGAATTGCAATTCGCTTTCGTTAAAGATTCGTCGAATGACACCCGGTATCTCCCGGGCCAGACCCGGATTTTCATCGAATATCTCGGAAACTTTAGATTCAAAACCGGCCATTGGTCATTTTCTTTCTTTTATACTCAGATCACTGAGAAACTTATCATTTTTATTATAAAGCGCCAAAGGACAAATCCTAAAATTTTGACTATAACTTTAAATCTTTCCGGCTTTTCAGAAATGCCGTAATCCTTCACCGCCGAACGGCTTTTCCTTGACAATTACTTCGTCATTAATTAGTTTCAAAGCACTTTTAATCATGTTGAATACAAAAACACAGGAGGATTAGTTGGCAACAAAAGAGTTCAAACCATTTGTTCCGGCAGATACCGATATGAAGGAAATGACCTTGAAAGCATTGCTGATAGGTCTGATTCTTGCGGTAATTCTGGGAGCTGCAAATGCCTATCTGGGTCTGAAAGCCGGGATGACAATTGCGGCGACTTATCCGGCAGCCGTAATTGGAATGGCTGTCCTACGACTTTTCAAAGGTACGGTTCTTGAAGAGAACTTTGCTCGTACTGTCGGCTCGATTGGCGAATCGATAGCCGCCGGTGCGATTTTTACCATTCCGGCATTTTTTATAGCCGGTATCTGGCCTGAGTTTTTCACGGTCGGGAACTTCCTGACATCCACGGCAATCATGATTGTCGGTGGTGTATTGGGAATTATGTTCGTCGCCCTGCTTCGCCGGGTTATGGTGGAAGATGCCGAACTGCCCTTTCCGGAATCACGGGCTGCGGCTGAAATTCACAAAACCGGTCGCTCCAGTGGAACAGGCTCGAAATTTCTATTCGGCGCCATGGGGCTGGGCGCCCTGATCCAGGCACTGGGTCAATTCAAACTTTTCGCCACGCGCTGGGAACATTTTGTCCAATTTGCATCAAAGAAAATCACCATTGGCAGTTCCGGTACGGCATCGGTTAAAGGCGGTCTGCTGCTCAGTTCTCCCGGTGTCAGCCCGGCTTATATGGGTGTAGGTTACATTATCGGCCCGAAGCTCGCTTCGCTGAACTTCAGCGGGGGCTTGATTGCCTGGGGACTGCTTGTACCGATCATCACATATTTTGCGGGTCCTTCACTGATTGCAACGGGCGCCGTTGATGATCACGCTAGCTGGGCAACTATGGCAATAAATGTTTGGCGGAATATTGTTCGTCCAATGGCTATCGGTGGAATGCTTGTGGGCGCAGGTTATACCCTGTTTAATATGCGGAAAAGTCTGGCAACAGGTATTGCCCGTTCCATTGGCGATGTCAAGAAAGCTGCGAGCGGGGTTGAAGATACGACCGAGCGGACCAACAAAGACATCAGTTTCAAATGGATCACGGCCGGCATTATCTTCGCCGCCATTGCAACATTTCTGATCACCTGGCTGGTCTTCCATACCAGTTTCTGGGTCGCCATTATAACCTCACTGGTCATGATTATCGCCGGATTCTTTTTCGCTGCAGTTTCGGGTTATCTTGTTGGAATCATCGGTTCCAGTAATAATCCCATCAGCGGTTTAACCCTATCTACACTGGTCGTCACAGCTCTGTTGATGGTCGCTCTTGGCGTCAAAGGTCACGAAGGCATCGCAGCCGTGCTCGGCGTTGCGGCAATTGTCTGTGTAGCCGCTGCCGTTGCCGGTGAGATGCTCCAGGACCTGAAAGCCGGGCATATTCTCGGCGGTACTCCCTGGAAAATGGAATTGGGTGACATTATCGGTGTTGTTATCGCCGGGCTGGTCATGTTTATTCCCTTAGTAATTTTGAACCAGGGTGATATTGCCACCGGTTTGAAAGAGGGTTATCAGGGCGGTTTCGGAAGCCAGAATCTTCCGGCGCCGCAAGCCGGCCTCATGGCAATGCTATCAAAAGGCATTGTCGGCGGTGAAATGGCCTGGCCCCTGATCATTGTCGGTATGCTGATGGGTTTCGGTTTCATTCTCATGCAGGTAAAAAGTCCGATGCTGGTCAGTGTGGGAATGTATCTTCCGCTGGAAACAACCTTTGCAATTTTCATTGGCGGTTTGACTAAGGGTGTTTTTGAAATGATTTCCAAGAAACGCAAATTCAAGGAGAATCAGGTAGCGCGGATGGATAATGTCGGCATCCTGTTAGCTGCAGGACTGATTGCCGGTGAGGCGCTCGTAGGACTTATTTTCGCTACTCTGGCGTTTTTCGATATCGATGTTTTCCATATTTTCAAGAATCCTTCTTTTCTGTCGAGTCTGGTAGTATTTGCAATCATCATCTATGTGCTGATACAAATCCCCTTGAAAAATGCAGGTAATCCGGATCAGCCGGCGCCGCCATCGGCCGCTCATTAACCAACAGCCCATTCTATGAATAAACGTTACAAGGGCGAGGAAAAAATGATCAATATGTATGGCATAGTTCCCCGCCCTTGCGTTTTATCTGAAACAGATTCGGACGGGAAAATCGTCTTGCTGAAACCGAAATTCAAAAGTGCATTCACCTTGAAATTCCTGGCTCCACTTTCCAGACACAAAGATTATAAAATTCATCTGGATGAAGTCGGGAGCGCTATCTGGAAACGGATTGACGGTAAAATGAACACAGGGAAAATAGCAGAGGAAATCAGTCGCGAATTCGGTGATAATGTCGATCCCGTTTTTGAGAGAGTCGGAACATTTATTCAACAATTGAAATACGCAAAACTAATTGAGTATTAACCATGAGTATAAAAATTACCAAAGATTTCATCAGAGAATTGCCGAAGCCCGAATTGCATTGCCACCTGGACGGCTCGCTGCGCCTGGAAACAATACTCGACCTGGCTGAAAAAGATAATGTTGAATTACCATCCCGCAATCCCGATATATTGCGAAAAGCAGTTACCGTGACGAGCAATAACATTACCTTACCGGAATATATCAAGAAATTCGATTTGACTCTTAGCGTTTTGCAAACTCCGGAATCTCTGACAAGAGCAGCCTTTGAGTTAGCCGAGGATTGCAGCAAAGAAAATGTGTTGTATCTGGAGGTACGCTATTCTCCTATTCTGCACACAAAGCGCGGAATGACGCCCATGGAAACAGTAGATGCTGTTATAAAAGGACTTAAGCAGGCTGAAGACGAATTCAGCATAAAAACCGGCATTATCATCTGCGGTATTCGCAGCATCTCTCCGGAGATTTCCTATCAACTTGCGGAATTGGCTGTTGCATTTAAAAATCGCGGCGTCGTGGGTTTTGATCTCGCCGGCGTCGAGGAAAACTTTCCGGCCAAAGATCACCGGGAAGCCTTTTATCTGATCCTCGATAACAATATCAACACCACTCTCCATGCCGGCGAAGACTACGGTCCGGAATCCATTCACCAGGCCGTCCATTATTGCGGCGCTCACCGCATTGGTCACGGGGTCCGTCTGAAAGAAGACGGCGACCTGTTAAACTACATCACCGACCACCGGATCGCCATGGAAATCTGTATGACCAGTAACATTCACACCGGCAGTGTAAATAGTTACGAAACTCACCCCTTTAAATTTTACTACGATTACGGTTTGAGGGTTACTCTGAATACCGATAATCGTCTCATCTCAAACACAAATTTGACCAAAGAATACATGCTGGCACACAAATATTTCAATTTCCAGATTTCTGACTTCAAAGAAATCATCATCAATGGATTCAAAAGCGCATTCCTCCCCCATCGTGTCCGCACCGAGATGATCCGCAAGATCGCCGATGAATTGGATACATACATATCGGTTTAAAAAAAATTTCATTTCACTATTGCATTTATTCACAATATTTCATAAATAACAGTATAAATTGTAAGGTTACCTAATTAACTATATGTAAGGCACAAATCACTTCTTACCATTTAAAACAGTGAAAGGAGGGAAAGGCAAATATTTGTGAATAGGAGAATAAAAATTTTAAGGAAAAACAAAGGAGAGAAAGAATGAAAAAAGTTTTAATCAGCTTGTTGGTTTTTGCTACAGTAATATTTGCTGCACAAGTCGACAAGAATGGCGATGTATTACTGACTTCACCTTTTGATGTCAGTAAATCACTGGTCAAATCCATAAGTTCTAACGGATTTACTGTTGGTACAAAAGCATCAGGTGAAGTTATCCGGGATTTATGGTTTGGCAGCGATTTCGACCAGGATGGTAATAAGGAAGTGTTACTAGCTTCCTACGGTACTACCGGTCGGGCATATGTCTATGAAATTGATGCTGATAACTCCGCCACACTATTTTTTGATACTGGTGACTTGACCGGTGGATACACAACATCAACACGACATGTCGCTTTTAGCGACCTTGATGGTAACGGTATGCAGGAACTGCTTGTCAGTGTTAACGCATCTGGTGCAAACGGTGGTATATATGCTTATGAATATGATACTGGCACCGGAGCTTTCAGAACTCCAGTCCACCTTTTTGGTGACCTGGCAACTGCTGACCGCTGGTACGTCGAAGGTTTTTATGTTGATGACGTTGATGGCGATGGAGTACAGGAAATTATGTTTGGGAATAACGCTTCTTCATCAACATTAGACAATTTCTATATTGCATCTGTCGAATCCGGAACATTTGCCGATGACAATATTGTCACAAAGATCGAATTTACTCATGGTAAGTCCAGCGCCACATACACGCTTGGTGGCAGCCCCTATGGCGCAGTCACATCCGACCTGGATGGTGATGGTCATAAAGAAGTACTTTTTGCAGGTTGGGACCATGGCGCGATGCTGATTGTGGAAGCCGACGCTGCCGATACGTATACGGTTCACAACTATATTCAGACCGATCTGGATCTTCGTGATGACTTTGCCTTTTATGATTTTGCTCCTGCCGATCTTGACGGAGACGGTCGTGATGAGGTCTATCTCTCCATGTACGACGGCGGCGCATTATATTGCATCACCTGTCCTGTAGGAACAGATTTATCCGCAATGACTACCGCAAACGTCCATAAAATTGATGCCCTGGGAAGTTCCGGTGGTGTCTGCACACAAATCGGTGATTGGGACATGGATGGAAAAATGGAAATAATTGCATCCGGAGGCGGCAGTTCTCTGACAATGCATGAATACCAGGGCGGAGATCCGACACTTACGACCAGTTGGGTCAAAGATTCCGTGGTTACGAATGCTTCATTCAGTGGTGTATACGGAATGCGCTATGCCGGCGACCTGGATGGTGACGGTTTGCCAGAGATTTACGGCGCCAATACCGGATCTACA
>QNCV01000105.1 GCA_003645845.1 Fidelibacterota bacterium
CCTCACCCCGACGAAAGGCTACAATCTCACCCGGTTGAGGCGCCTGCTCGCCAAAAGAACCGGTTTCAATAATAAGCATAGCTCCCGGCGAAATCACCGGGAGCATACTATTTCCTTTTGATGTTATCCGAATAATTCGGTTCAATTTGACAGATTCCTGCTCTCTTGGTTCAAAGGCATATTACTTTGAGCAGTCATTCGTTTCTTCCGGACCTACTTGATTAAAAGCATCTTACGGGTAAATGTCCGACCACCAGCCTGAAGCCTGTATAGATAAACACCGGTGCCAACCATGGTTCCGCTGTGATCACGACCATTCCATTCCAGGTTATATAGGCCGGCATTCTGATAAGAATTTACAAGCGTGTTAATCAGATGACCTTTAATGTCGTAAATCGTCAGATTGACCCTGGCGTTTTCCGGCAGCTGATACTGCAGGCGGGTTGTAGCGTTGAAGGGATTCGGGTAATTCGGAAGCAGGCGAAACTCAGTGGCCCGGTTGCGTTCACTATTGATTCCCACAGCTCCTTCCGGCTCCGCCGCTACAACAGTATAATAGAGTGTACCGTCGTCATCGGCTGGTGTCGTCACCATATACTCTGCATTCGCCAACATGTCCGTACGAGTATCGTTTTGATAATCAACGAGAATCAATTCCCAACCGGCTGGAAACTGACTGGTATCCCAGCTGATAGTAAGTTTCTGATTTGCAGCTTTATAATAGGCCAGGTTAAAATCCCAGGCAATCACATCAGCAGACGGCCGGATATCATAGGCCGCTTTCATGGGATTCTGAGGCCAGTAATTCAGCGGATTATTCTCCAGATGATGCGGAAAGTAAATATCCACCCAGGCATCGAGATTCGGCGTAAAGTTCCGGGCGTCTTCCGTGTCGAACATATCGGATGACACTAAACTGACGCCAAATCCGTTATAGGTGTCTTTCAGCCGGTTTTCACTGTCTTTTACCGAAACAGGCACAAACCATTCCACGGGATTATCCGATAAGGCAACAGTGGGATACCTGTAGTAGTCAGATGAAGATTTGGCAAGACCTCCTTTTTTACTCCCAGTAGTTCTGGTAATAGTCACTGTTTCGTTATTTCCCGGAGAGGTTACCTTATTATCAAACTCCTTAAATTCCACGAATTTCAGGTAATTCGGCTGTGTACCCAAGCTTCTAACGGTAAAGGAATAGCTCGTGTTATTTTGAACACTGGTGAATGTAGCCCGGAATCCCTTGTAGGTAAAAGATTGACCTGCTGTCAGAACCTGTTCACCATGCCCATTGCCTTCGACTTCAATTTTTACCTTAACTTCGTCGCCGCCGCCGGCATTGACACCGACGCTAAACTGATCGGTTTCGATTGCGCCGTCGGTGCCCAGAGGATCACTGCAGTGTTCAAATTTGATATTTTTATCTCCACCGCCATACTTTGAATCATATGTAACCTCTTCGGACGGGCTGCTGCCGAATTCAATCGGCGGCGTCTTAAGCTCCAGAGTCGTAACCTGAACGCCCCCCAAGAGGCTGCGAAGCGAACTGTAGGTTTCGCCACAGGTAGGTGAATCGAGAGTCTGATCATCACCGAAGCGGAACTTGACCGCCTCCAATACTGCCGACCCGGAACTGGCAACATCAATGACATAGTCACCGCCATCTTCACTAATCAGGGTGACAGTAAACCCCAGTCCGTCAGATACTGCCGTGCCTTCTTCGCTCAGCGCAATCCAATTCGAAGAATCATTAGCCACCGTGAAGGTCTTAAAAGAGAGCTCGTCATTATCGTCACCGGTCAGAGAAATCAGGAAGCGATCGGTTTCAATCGCGCCGCCATCGCCCAGATCGGCCTCAGAGCCGCCGGCTTCGGCGTCATAAAACCTGATGATCGGTTTGTTGGTCTCACCTACGGGACAGAGAGTCACATCATTTTTACTGATTGCTTCCATAATGGTAAAAGACCCCCATACCTGGCCAGGGCCGATTGCTACAGAACAACTGGTATGAATCTCACAGTCAAATGTACCACAGCCACACTTACTGCTGGCATTATCCACATAAATTCGAATTTTCGGTCCCATTGATTGCTTGTTTTGCTTTCCATAAAACTCAAATTCGCCGCCGGGTGAGACGTTTCCTTTGAATAATTTGCGCCAACGATGGTCATATACCGTAACCAGAGCGGGTGAATAATCACCATCATAGCGGAGTTTCAAATATTTCATCTCACCGATATCATGATCCGGACAGGTGCCGCAGCCGCTACCGCCGCCGTCTTCGCTGGTTTCGATGTCGCAGGCCACATCATAGACTACATATTCGGTCTGTTCGGGGTTTAACTGTTCCACCCAATAACCGTCCCAGACCTTTAGATTTCCGCCATTAGTCGCATTATATGAGGTGTACTCATCACCGTCCCAGAGATATGCATATTGAGAAACCAGTCCCATATTGACAGCCTGTTGCAGGGATACTTCCCGATTACCATTAATCCGGTAGCAGGCATTTTTCCAGTCAATGTCAAACAGGAATGGATTTGAAACCATACTGATGCCGGGATAGGCATGGCCCTGCACGGTTTCCGGCGGATCAATGGCTACATAAACCGGCGCTTCCTGATCAGCCGGCGTTCCGGTGAGGGAAAAATTGTCCACCGTGTTGGCGGAACTCTGCGCCAGCCAGTAACCGTAACCCGGTTCAATATCATGGGGGCTGCCCTGCTCGGCTTTGCTGCCGGTATAGGCCTGGGTGCTATGATCCCAGACATACTCCTCCTCGCCATAGCGGTAATAGGTCTGATCGCCGATGTTCCAGCGGGAGAAGCGCCACCATTCGCCCACACTGTCGCCGCCACCAAAAACCGGTCCCAGCACTGCACCGGGGTCACTGTTTTCGAAATTCAGCGGTATCCCGATCAGCATCATTTTGGCTTTGGGAAAATTCTCATAAGTAATAGTCTGCTGTTGAGAAAATACCAGACCGGTCAGAAGCGCCACTCCAATCAATAGCATAAAATAGGTTTTTTTCGTTTTCATAATATTCTCACTTTCATAAGATTCGTGAATTGAATCATCTTCATAGAACTCTCCACGGTTTACATAGGCGGTGGCGGTTCATCGGGAATATAGTTGGTCTGCAGTTCAATCACGATTTCCCGTTTCTGAATAATCCGGGGAGCATCATAATCAGATTTTTCATCAACATTTTGAATATTTAGCTTTTTGTCTTCCATAACATTTTCCTTTATGTTATTAGATTTCATTATCTTATTTAAGCAACAACATTTTATTGGTTAGGGTCATTGTCGGCGTCGACAATTTGGTCAGATAGACTCCGCTGGCCACCGGTTGACCGGCATTGTCTGTTCCGTTCCACTGAATCCGGTAGTCTCCGGCAGTCTTGTTTCCCGACCAGAGAGTTTTGACCCGTTTGCCTTGTAAACTATAAACAGCCAGCATCACATATTCCTCATGGGGAACCTGGAACCGGATAGTCGTCGTCGGATTAAAGGGATTCGGGTAATTTTGCTCCAGTACAAACGCCGACGGTATCGTTTCTACCTGGCCTTGAATTCCCGTAGTACTCAGATCCGCACGAATAGCGATAATTTGAAAGGACTTTGTCTGGAAACCGTTTCCAGAAGGCGTCGTAACGCTGAGGCTGCCGGTACTGATCATATCGGTCACTGTCTGGGTTTCCATATCAATCAGCGACAGGCTCACGTCGTCATGTACATTACTAAGATCCCAGGTAATAGTACAGACCTGGTTGCTGAAGTTGTAGCTGGAAACCGTAAAGTCCCAGACTGTTGTGTCGGTGCCTGGTCGTATATCGTAACAGGCTTTGATCGGATTACCTTTCCAGTAATTTACCATATCATCAGGATTATTATGCGGAAAATATATATCAACAAAAGAGTAAAGGTACGGGGTAATATTGCGCGCATCGTTAACATCATACGTTGAATAAGCGCCCGTCTGATGACCAAATCCATTATAGCTGTCTCTGACGGTGTTTTCCGAATTACTGATCTTTAAACTGGCAAACCAGTCGCCGGATTCCGTATCCATTGTTTTCGAAAAAGGATTGTCCTTCACATCGGGTGCCGATTTTGCCAAATCAACATTGACTGGCGGCACTTTCAAACGCAATGCAACAGCCGATCGACCAACCGCCCCGATTCTGTTTGCCTCATATGTTGTTCCCGTCAGAGGAGCCGTTTTATCGACATAACAGTAAAATTGAACGCCATACAAAGGGCTGGTATTCGTCGATTCGGTTACGTTAAACAAATAATGATCGTCTGTTTTTTCAGCGAGAGTAATACTGAATCCCTGCGTAGTTACAGCGTTGGCCCCTTCGACAGCATAAAGACGCACCCAGCCACTGGGATGATTCAGATCGTCAACATAAGTCATAATATAAAGAAAAGGTTGATATTCAGCGCTAAAATCAATTCTGAACTGGTCGGTTTCACCCTCTCCGAGAGCAACACTCGGATTATGAAAGATCGTGGAATAATCCCAGTTACTATGTTGGGTAACATCATACGTAACCGTGCTTGACGAGCTGCCGATGGAATCGGTCAACTGTTCCACCCAAAATCCATCCCAGATCAGAAAATCTCCGCCGTTTGTCGCATTGTACGGAATATATTCATACCCGTTCCAGCGATGGGCCCATTGCGAAATAAGTCCTTCGCTGTTTGCCTCTAATAAGGATTTTTCCACCGTTCCCGAAGACGTGGTAACTTCCACCTCGGCGTCTTTCCAGTCAATAACCATGGGAAATGGGTTCGCCAGCTGGTTCAACCCAGGGTGATCGTCTCCCTGCGGCGGATTAACCGGAATATAATAGGCTTCCGTCGTATCTACGACAAAGCCGGTAATGCAAAAATCAATAGCTGAAGCATAGCGATTGTAAAACCAGTATCCAAAGCCCGGTTGTGGATTGGGCGGGTCGCCGTGCCATCCGCCATCGTAATCGGGTTCACCCCAGCGAACATAGGTATTCCAGGTGATATCCCAGCGAGAGAACCGCCATCGTGTATTTTGAACATTATTTGTCTCATCGCTCCATTCCGGTCCGCCAAAATAGGGTCCGAAAATATCATCCGGATTATTACTGACCGTTTCCAGCGGAAGACCCAGAAATACCCAGCGTTCATAAGGCATATTTTCATAATACAGTTCGCTGTATTGCGGCACAACAATTCCGGCGGCATAGGTCAGCCAGTTATCGTTCCAGTTGGTCGTCAGTACACGGATTTCCTTGGGTGAGTAAATCTTAACATAGGGAGCGGCGTTACCGTCGGCCAGAGCATACCAGGTATCCCGATCAACCTGCAAATCGTACACATCATTCGTATTCAGGGTAACAGATTCATTAATAATGCTGCCACCGTGATCAGTATCGATGATATCCACCCGGGCATCTTCATCGATTGTCGTAATAATGACATGACTGAGACGTTCCTCATCGCCGCCCCATGATGGAGGCGGAATAAATACCATATAGTAATGGCCTGCTCCGTAACCGTACTCCGAAGATATATACGAAGCGTCATCGGAAGTACTCAGCGATCCCGATTCCAGCCAGGTCCCGGTAAACGCAGCTACGGGCGCCGAGGCTTCCAGTTTAAACAATTCCTGGGTATAGCCGATGCTATTATCGCCAAAATAATCGTAGTGATCCCAGGCGTCGAGCGCAACATTACTTAACAGCGTCTCCCACTGAGTTCCATTCCAGCAGGACAGATTAAACGTCGCAGATTCGCTATAGGTATTGATTTTGATCTCTTTTTCATTGTTGTAATTATCGGGAAGATACATATAGAATTCGCGGCCGGTATTACGCCCGTTAACATTCATCACATAGCAACCGCCATCGCGTCCGCTATTGGATTGACCCAAAGATCCCACCATAACCGTTACCGAATCATCGGCATGAACATGATAGGTTCGTCCGGAATGGGTATAATTAAGGACATTCTGACCCTTAACAGCCAAAAGGTCTTCTCCACGGTTCAGGACACCTGACCAGTGAACTTCACCGGCCCCAACGGGAACTACCGAGGAATAACCGGAATCGGTCTTTCGTACTTCGGTGATATCTTCAACCAGCACATTGGCGCCATCTGCATAGCTCATGACATTCAAGCGCCAGTCCGACACGTGGGAGCTGTAGGGCACGAAAACATAAAAATCAACAGTGCCGTCGCTGTGCCAGTAAGGCGGCAAATAATCGTACTCCCAGTTTGAGGCGGTCATGATTGCCACCTGAATACGGTGACTGCCGTTGATCCGAAAATAATCACCATCTAACGTCCCGCCGTAGCTATCGTTAACAGACCCTTCTTTCAGATAAAGAATATAACTCTGCCCTTCAGAAAGAATGATATCACGAACCGTATCATCGGAATCCGGGTCAACATCGCTCAAATACCGATCAATAATATTCACCTCAGTAGGGCGTCCATCTCCAACGACAGCCGTAACCACAACCATAGAAATTCGCTCAGCATATTCCGTTTGGGGGGGTACGTATATATTAAATTCCCGGGCAAGATTACCGGCATAAGCAGAAACACTTACAATGATAATAGCAGCCCCCAGTAGAAACTTTTCAAGTTTCATGGTATACAATCTCCTTCCCATTTAGTAAATAGTCTCCTCTTTTAATTTTATTTCTTTATATCAAGAATCTGCATTCTCACTCTATTTAATGTAAACTTATTTCCAAATTTCTCGGTGACAATTATCACCGGAAACGGCAAAATATTGCGCAGTTTAATCAATTTTGACAGATTCAGCCGGAAAACGGGTAACATTCAGCCGGCCGATATGGGTAAATACATAGGAGAAGACACCTGTTTCTTCCAAAAAATCATCCAGATCGGTGTGCATTTTAAGAACTTCACTAACCGACAGCCGGTCTCTTTGTCCGTCAATACGGAAAAAGTGCGTCGGTATCACAGGACTTTCCCAGCCACACAGTTCATGAATGAATGTCAGGATATTATGAATATCATCGGATTGCTGCTGCGGATCCTGCCACTGACATTGCCAGCCGCTCAGAGCTCGGTGCCGGGACCTTACCTGGCCGGGCGCCAGGCCTCTTGTCAGATTCCGCAACCGGTTTCCAATGTCCCGAATCAGCATATCCTCATAATCGGCAGAGTCCAACAGGATAAAAATTTCCCAGAAGGGCGGCCAGTCAAAAAAGTTATAGAGCCAATGGGATACATTCTTCCGAAAGCGGTGACTCTGAGCATTAATGTAGGCCGAATCCGCCAACCAGCAGAGCATTTCGGCCGGGCGGTCAAGCTCCGTTTCAAACAGCCAGCGCAAGAAATGCACCGTGCCCAAGGGGTATTTCTTACGGAACTGTCCGCAATCCACACCCATGATCAGATTTGGATTCAGGCTCTGTTCATGCCGGACGAGACGGTCGTTGGGCGTTAACTGCAGAATATGGTGGCCAATACTGGGTACGCGGTTGCGGTAGATATCCAGGTCCACGGCCAGCCAGACTCCGCTTTTGCACTTTTCGATCCAATTGCCGGCATAAGTTTGATCAATCCAGAGTTTCCGGTAATCGTAAATCGCCACCACATCCCAGCCGTAACGCTCTTTCAGGAGACTTGCCGACAGCAGAGCGTCGAGATCATTCCCGATAACCATCCCCTCAATCCGACGGGGTTCGTTAAACGGATAAAAGGATTCCAGAATCCTGTGACGGTCCCGGCACTTTGTACGGTTAAGAAGAGCCATAAATTTTAAAACAGGCTAGTCTGATTCGTCGCTTTTAGTCGATATTGACCACTGTCCAGGCGAGATTTAGCGAACTCATAATAGTCACTGTTAATCTCAAAACCGATGTAATGCCGGCCCAGTTCCCGGCTGACAAAGGCCACCTGACCGGAACCGAGAAAAGGATCACAGACCAGGTCTCCCGGCAGG
>QNCV01000106.1 GCA_003645845.1 Fidelibacterota bacterium
GTCCACAGCTATTTTTTCACTATTCAAATCAGAGCCGGGAACCATAATATTGTTATTTTGATTTACGGTTTGACGAACCGATAATCCATTATTCCGGGCTGTCACCCTTTGAGCAATATTTCCGGCCGGTTCGGATTGTACAATCGTTTTACCCTTTTCAGCAATACTTTCACCATTCTCAAAAGAGGTGGCCGTTTTTTTCAATCGGCCGGCGCCGATAACTTCTGAATGTTCCATAACGGGAACAGCATTCACAACCGTGATCTGCCCGATACCGCTTTCCCGATTAACAATTTTCCTTGCCTTTGCGTTGACAGAATCAGATGGTTTGCCACTGGAAATTAATGACGAGGGGCCGGCGGTGGATTGAATCCACGGTATTTTTTGAGACTCAGAGGATTGTTGGAATACATGCATCGGATTGGCTGATTGCCAGTTCGGTTGAGTGGGCGCTGTCAGCGCATTAATTGAACGAAAAACGAATGGAGCCGTTGAAAAATTACCGATTTGTTGTGTCTGAATAACAGAAGGGTTCGAATTTCCTATGGGTTGTCCGACGCTCTCAGACACCCGGTTTTGCACTGTCATACCGGCAATTTGCTGCACGGTTTTTGTAAGAAGATTCAGAAAATTTAACTTAACTGGTTTCTCCTTACCTTTAACATTAAAGAGGAGATTCGTTAAATTCAATTTATCAGACGTCGTTGTGTTTATTGTTTTCATTTAGGATTCCGGGGTTTTAGCAATTTGTTCGGTAATTAGAGCCGCTCGTTGGGAACTCAATGCCATTAACAGATTTTTACGATTCCGGCTGCTGATATTTCTATAGAGCTGAATGACCGTCTGGTCATCCAGATTGGACAAAATAGGTCTCATTTCATCAACTTTCATGGATTCATAGGTTTTGGCAAGATCCTTTACATTCATGGAGCTGTGATTAAGATTAGCTAATTCTCCGTTAATCGTCTCAACCGTTTTCTGATATTCCCGGATTACACCATCTTTAAAATCCGTTTGTTCAATCAGACTGTCCCGGACTGATGTCAGACTGAATATAACCGTTTTCAGGCTGTCGATTTCACCATACAGTTGATCAATTTCTTTCTGTTTCTGATTTATCAGTTCCTTTGCCAGAACTGTATCTCCGTTAGAAATCGTAACCGCCAGATCTTCATCAACGGGGTTTAAATAGGTAAGAATCATAAATATTATTACGACCAGAAGTAAAAATGAACCGAATGCAATAGCTGACCAATAAAGAATCTTCTTCATTTCAGACTACCTGTCGATAAACATTTTTTCAGGGATATTCGTATTGCCACTTCGTTTTCTTTTACTCTTTCTTTCTTGCGATTTTTCTTTGTATAATCGGTCATCTGTTTTTCTTTGAGTTTCTCAACAATTTTTTTATCCTTGACCGCATGGAGCAACTCGGTGTGATTTTTTTCCACCTGTTTTTCCCGGGTGTGAATCACCTTTTTTTGCGCCCCAATCTCCGAATCGATCTGAAAGATATAATCCATGGACTGATGCAGCTTCAGAGAGTTCAGCAATCGACCATCGCTCTTTTCGATACTGTGATTCTGCAATATCTGATCTTTCCGATTGTTTAAATAATCCAGTGTCTGTTGCTCTTTTTGTAAAGTGATTTGGGCTTTTTTTAATTCAACAGTCTTCTGGTCCTCTCTGATTTCCCGGACATCAAGTACTTTCTGCAGTGGAAACTGAAATGATTTTGACATTTTACTTATCTTTATTTTCGATGATCTTGTTCAAAGCCGTTAATGTTTCCTCAAAGTCCGATGACTCTGACATATTCTGTGTCAGAAATTCGTTAATTACACTTATGTTTTTAACCGCAATATCCACTTTCGGATTTGTGCCCTTTACATAAGCGCCGATATTAATCAGATCTTCAGATTCCCGATAATTCGCAAGCATTTCAAGAACTGTTCGGGATTGTTCTTTCTGAATATCGCTGGTAATTTCATTTTTCAGCCGGCTGACGCTTTCAAGTACATCAATGGCCGGATAATGGCCTTTGGTTGCCAGCTTCCGGGATAATACAATATGCCCATCCAGAATCGAACGCGCCGAATCAGCTACGGGATCATCCATATCATCATTTTCAACCAGAACCGTATAGAGACCGGTTACACTTCCCAAGCGACCACAACCGGCCCGTTCCAGCAATCGGGGCAACATTGAAAAAACAGAGGGGGTATAGCCTTTCGTCGTCGGAGGCTCACCTGTTGCCAGACCAATTTCACGCTGAGCCATTGCAAAACGGGTCAGGGAATCCATCATTAACATAACATCCATACCCCGATCCCGGAAATATTCGGCAATTGCCGTCGCAATCAGTGCGCCTTTAACTCTTACCATAGCGGCCTGATCCGATGTTGCCACAATGACAACCGATCGGCGTAAGCCCTCCTCGCCCAGATCACGCTCAATAAATTCCCGCACTTCACGGCCCCGCTCGCCAATGAGGGCAATAACGTTAACCTGTGCATCGGTATATTTGGCGATCATACCGAGCGCAACGCTTTTTCCAACGCCGCTTCCGGAAAAAATACCCACCCGTTGTCCTTTACCAATAGTCAAAAGGCCGTCAATTGCCCGGATACCGGTAACAATGGGACTGGAAATACGGGTACGCTGGAGAGGATTTGGCGGAATATTATAGACATTCTGACGAATTTCGGTTCGAATGGGGCCTTTGCCGTCGATAGGATTCCCCAAACCATCCAACACCCGCCCCAAAAGCTGGTTGCCCACCGGAATCGAGAGTGGCTTGGGGCTTCGCTTTACCCGGCTTCCCGGTGATATTCCAATAATTTCATCCAGAGGCATCAATAGCACATATTCGCCCCTGAATCCAACAACTTCCGCACGAACAACTTGATTATCTTCAGTATATATTTCACAGAGCTCGCCCAGTTTACCGCCCGGCAAGGCTGCCTCAATTACCAAACCGACAACCTGGGTTACTTTACCGTCCATAAAAACGAAGTCATCGTTACAATATTTCTCAATTTTTGTCTCAATGTTGGATTCCAGGCTTACCATCTCAATTATTGCCCATTATTTTTTTCTCAATTCGCTCCAACTGTCCGGCAATTGTTCCATCCACAATAAATTTTTCGGTTTCCAACAAACATTCCCCGGGAGCCAGTTTGTCATTGCTTCGCAATAACACTTTACCAGATACATTCGTAGATTCTGCAATATCTAACTGATTTATCCACTCCATCTGTTTCGGATTTACATGTATGATTACCTTACTTTCATCAACGATGGCAGATAAGAATTTACGCACCTGGGACTCAAGCATCTGTTTCTGAAACGCATCCTCCTTTAATACCTGTCCCAGAATTCTTTGGGCAATCTGGATCCCAAAGTGCATGACCGGTTTTTCCATCTTTTCAATAGTATTAACAAACTGGTCTTTAAGTTCCCTGGCCATTTGTGCAAATTCCCGGGGCAGTTCTTCAACCTGACGCTTCAACTGTTCATCCATGGACCGCTGGCCCTCCCGGAAACCGGATTGAAAGGCTTCTTCTCTGGATTTCTGTAGCGCATTTTCAAGCATTGCAATCCGCTGAAGATAGATATTTATAGAGCCATCTGACGTATCACCGGATTCATTCTGTCGCGAGTCCATCGATTTGGTATCATTGGTACCCCCATAACATTGATGTTTAAAACCGATAATCCGCCTATTTAAAACAAGTGTATGACTCACTCTATAATTTCCTCGCCTTCAGAATGACTGATAACAATTTCACCGGTTTCCTCCAGTTGGCGCATAATATCCAAAATCTGTTTCTGGGCGCTCTCAACGTCACGGACACGCACCGGTCCAAGAAACTGAATTTCATCCTTCAGCATTTCGGCCGCCCGATCAGACATATTACTCATGATTTTCTCTTTCAATTCATTACTGGTGGCCTTTAGCGCCAGAGACAGAGTCTTAGTGTCCACCTCTTTAACAATCCGTTGGATAGACAAATCGGAGAGTTTAACGATATCTTCAAACAGGAACATCAGATTTGTAATCTCTTCGGAAAGCTTAGCGTCCTGTTCACGCAAACGGTTCAGAATATTTTTCTCTGCGGAACGAGTGGCGGAATTTAATATTTCTGCCACGGCTTCAGCCCCTCCGGTTTTGCTTAAGTCACCGCCGAAAACGGTGCCAATCTGTTCTCTTAAGACATCTTCAATATCCTCAATATATTCCGGGGAAGTTTTTTCCATTGTCGCCAGACGATAAGCAATTTCAGATTGATTTTCCTCCGGCAGTTCAGACAAAATCGCCGCCGCCTGTGGCGGTTTCAGGTTTGCAAGTATCAATGCGGCTGTCTGGGGATGTTCATTTTGCAAAAAACTTAAAAGCTGTTTATCATCAACAGTTTGAAGGAGATAAAAAGCGCTTACTTCCGTCGAAGCCTCGACACGTTTAATAATATCTTCGGCACGTTTATGTCCCCAGGCGCTTTCCAGCACTTTCTGAGCATAATCCAAGCCACCCTGAACAATGTACTTATTTGCAAGCATTAACTGGTAAAATTCCTCGATAACACTCCCCAGCACTTCAGCGGGCACATTCCGCAATTTGGCTATTTCAATGGTTATTTTCTCAATTTCCGTATCATTCAGATTCTTCATCACCTGCGCAGCATTCTGAACTCCCATGGCAATAATTATGAGAGCCGCTTTCTGAAGAGGACTAATTTTCATTTTGCCGGTTTGAGATTGTTCAGACATATTCACAAAACTATTGATTTGTATGAATGTTTGTTATCCAGGAACGAATTAACTTGGCGGCGTCTTCCGGTGATTCCTTGACATAATTGACGACATCGGTCGTCATTTTATCTTTTGCCTTTAATTTGGCTTTGGCCTCAGGACTCAGTTTTTTAATGTACAAATCTTCGGGAATATCCTCTTCTTCGGGCATATCAAGGGCAGCTCTATTAGTATTAGAAACACCGGTTACTGCTACGGGGGTCTGACCCGCGAGAACCAAGGGTACATTGTTCCCCAGACTCTTTAATAAACGCTGTAAAAAATATATTGCCAGAACAGCGCCTAACACTATTAGACCTTTTGTAATTAAATTCTGGATAAATTCCCTGCGTTCGGCTTTCTCAAAATATTCTTTATCTTCGGCAAATTGATTACCGCTTAATTCAATATTTTGAACCTCAACAACATCACCGCGGTTTTCATCATATCCGATCGAGCTTTTTACCAATGCTGCAATTTGATTCAATTCCTTCGATGTTCTCGGAATATAGGTCTTTGAACCATCCTTCCCGTTGCCGGAATCAGTATATTTTCCATTCACCAGAACCGCCACTGAAATCTTGTCGATTGTTCCCGTATTGCCAATATAATGTTCCCGTGTTTTGCCAATTTCATAATTGGTGATGATATTTTTATTCTGGCGCTGATTTTGAGTATTATTTACCGTATCACTGCCGGTTATCGTTTCGGAGTGAGACTCTTCACTGACAACCGCAATATTGTCCATATCCGGAATTTCCCGGGTTCGTTCCAGCCTTTCGAAATTCAGGTCCACAGATACTTTAACCACAGCATTGTTTGGCCCGACGATACTTTCAACAATATCCTCGACTTTTTGCTGAAGTTTTTTTTCTTCGCGGCTCCGTAAATCCCATTGATTTCCAACGGGGCCAAGCGCGTTTTCACTATCCTCACCGCTGGATAAAAGGTTGCCCTCGGAATCCACAATTACGACATCATTCTGCTTAATCCCTTTAACACTGTTTGATACCAGCGCTGCAATTCCATGAATCTGACTTTCTTCCAAACGTTTACCCGGAACCAGATAGAGGACGACAGATGCTGTTCCTTCCTGTTCTTTCTCGAATAATTTATTCTTCGGTAAAACCAGATGAACCCTGCTGTTGCGTACCTCATCAAACTGATTAATGGTTTTGGTGAGTTCGCCCTCCAGCGCTCTTTGTACGTTGAGCTCCTGCATAAATGTGGTCATTCCGATTTTGGAATCATCAAATATTTCATAGCCTTTTACATTGCTGCCCACATAACCGGAATTGGCAAATTTCAAACGCAATTCCGGGGCTTCGTTGATCGGAACATAAATTGTCTTTCCGTTGTTATCGAGGCGATAATTAACATTCATACCACGCAGTTCTGTCAAAATCTGATTGGCATTAGTCGGATCTAAATCGGAAAACAGGATATCATATTCCGGACGATTGGACCAGACAAGCAGGGATATAATTGAAGATATGATACCGATAAACACAATAACCAAAACAATCCGCTGTCCAACCGAATAGCGCTGAAAAAATTTGTTTACCAATTCCAAAAATGTATTCAATGTTTCACCCCTCTATTAAACCTGGGTACGGTTCACTTCCTGGACGGCTTCGATGAGCTTATTGCGTATTTCAAGCATCAGCTGAAAACTGAGATTTGATTCTCGCAGCGCCATCATGGCGCCGGCTAAATCCTCCGATTCGCCTTTGATCACATCACTGATCTTTTGATCGGCTTCAATCTGCTTGTTATTAACAGTATTCAGAAATTCCTTGATTGTATCTGCAAACGTAACCCTGGTAGCATCATTTTCTTGTTGCTGACCGGCTTTTAGATCGGGATTAATGTCCTGAATTAAGTCCGATAAATAGAGTTCATTGATTTTCATAAGCGGCACCTATCCAACTAAATCAATTAGCTGTCCTTTATGTATTTGGTTAACACGATTCCTACCGTAAAAATTTAATTCTTCCGGTTTTTCAGAACCGAACAGCATATACAGGGTCGTCCGTTCATTACCGGACAACACATCCGTACTATGTCTATTAATCATTCGTTCTTCGACTCTTTGAAAAAAATCTTCCTGTTCCCGGCGATTGTTAATTTCAGAACCGGTAATTTTCTTAGACTCGTAATCAACCTGAGATTCACGATAAACAGCTTCACTATATTGGGAACCAATCTTCATCTAACCACTATAATTTTAATGTATTCTTTGCCATCTCTTTGGCAGCATTCATGACACTGATATTCGCCTCATACGCCCGGTTAGCACTCATCAGATCAACCATTTCCTCCACTACATTGATGTCGGCTTTCCGGACATAACCCTGTTCATCTGCATTGGGGTTTGTGGGATCATAGACTAAATCGACCTTATCAACTTTGACGATTTTATAAGGACTTTTAGGAGAAGATGCCAATCCATTGCCCGCCCCAAAATAATCACTCTTTGAAATATGTTTTTCATTCGAGCGTTCAAGAGTCAAATTCATTTTATCTTTAAAGGTTTCCTGAAATGCAGACGGATTTTCGACAACAATCTTCCGTTTGTACACTTTGCCATCTTCTCTGGCAGAGCACTGGGCATTGGCAATGTTCTCGGCAATGGTCTGCAACCGCTTCATCTGAGTTGACATACCATTAAGATTTGATCGTAACGCTGAAAATATACCGTCCATAATTCCTCGTTTGCTTAAAGGATCTTCCCGGCAATTGCCTGTTTTAGCTTTTGATAATATTCATGCAAAGAACGAACAACAAATTCGTGGCGAATCTGATTCTCTGCGAGTTCACTCATTTCCCGGGTCAAGTCAACTTTCTGATCACCGGCTGATTTTCCGACTTCCTCAAAAGTGCCGGCATAATGAGCCGCTTTAATATGTCGCGGATCACTACTGCGAAGATGTGAGCTGTCTTTAACTTCTCTTAAGACATCAGAAAAGTCGGTGTTGATCCGTTTGAAATTTGGATTTTCCACATTTGCGATATTCTCGGCTATTGCCTTTTGCTTTCGGCCATAGACATTTATGGCCTTTTGCATGAGTTTGATTTGTTCTGTTTCAAGCATCTTCACATTCATCACGGCAACTCCAATTTCAATTGCCGTGCCAGTTATTATTATTGTGCAAATGTTAA
>QNCV01000107.1 GCA_003645845.1 Fidelibacterota bacterium
AGAGCTTTTGGGAGACGAATAATGATCGTAAAAGCGCAAGATTTCACAGCATTTCTGATTAAATGTCAACAGGAATCAATAGGTGGATTTGAACAGGTAATTGTACCACGCAAGTCCGGGAAACCCGAAGAAAAGCAGACGGTGTTTGAAGAGATTAAACCGGATACTCAACCGGTTTTTCATTCCTTTCGGACAATCGATCCGCTTCGTACGCTGTTCTATTTTTCCCGTGAAACCCTGCTTCCCGCAGATAAAACCAGAAAACGTCTCATCGTGGGAGCGAAAGCCTGTGATATAGCCGCAATGCAGATATTGGATAGGGCCCTGATCAATGATGATTTTATCGATCCGGTTTACAAAGCCTGGCGGGATAAGACGACCATCATCAGCGCCGATTGTCTGGATGTCGGCGAGAGTTGTCACTGTACGCTGGTTGACGGTAAACCCTATGTTACTCAGAATTATGATATGAATCTGTCAAAAGTCGGTGATTCGTTTCTGATTAACGTTGGGTCTAAGAAAGGCGAAGAACTGGTCAAACTCTTGCAAGAGCATTCGACATTAGTACAAGCGAAAGGCGACGAGAAAGACAGAGTTAAGAAAGACCGCAAAGATGTCGAAGCGAAGCTGAATAAAATTAATGCAAATTTTAAACGTTCCGGTGATTATGCCAATTTGCGCAAATCGGACATTGAGGGCTGGATTGACGACCAGAAAAAATGTGTGGGATGTGGCGGCTGTACAAACATCTGTCCGACCTGTTACTGTATTATTATCAACGACGACAGCAACGATAAAGAATTTATTAAAGTTCGCACTACCGATTCCTGTCAGCTGCACGGTTATGCCAGAGTGGCGGGAGGTGATTCGCCGCGCCAAAAGATGTATCAGCGTTTCCGGAATCGGTATTTGTGCAAATTCGATTATATGAAAAGTAATTTTGACACCATCGGATGTACCGGATGTGGACGGTGTATCGATGTTTGTGCCGGTGAAATTGATTTCAGAGAAGTGGTGCAGAAACATTTGCAGACACCAAAAGGTCAGGAGTAATCGATGACAGACAAGAATTCTTACGAGGTAACTGCAGCGGAAATATATGAGATAATCGAAGAATCTCCGACAATTAGGACGCTGCGGTTGAAACCTGAAAAACCGATTCCTTTTAAGACAGGTCAGTTCGTTGAACTGACGATTCCGAATATCGGCGAGGGACCATTTACGCCTTCGTCTTCTCACAATATTGCCGATACGATGGACATAACCATTATGAAAACTGGTTTTGTCACCGAACATGTTCATAAAGCAAAAGTAGGTGACCGGGTCGGTATTCGCGGTCCCATGGGAACACATTATCCAATTGATGAATGGAAAGGCAAAGACGTGCTGATCATGGGCGGTGGTGTCGGTATGGCGCCAACACGGTCACTGTTTCTTTCCCTCCTTGATAATATTAATGATTATAAGAGCATCACTTTTCTGGCGGGCGCCCGGACACCGGCGGATATGATTTACAAGCAACATATTGATGGGTGGAGGAAAATAGATAAGGTGAATTTCTTGCGGTCTGTTGACCGTGTTCCGGAGGGAGAAGTCTGGGACGAGGAGGTTTGCCTTATCACCAAACTACTCGATAAAATTAGCATAGACCCGAAAGGAAACCCGGTAGTTGTCTGCGGTCCGCCGGTCATGATGAAATTCGGCACCATGGACCTGCTGAATTACGGGTATGAAGAAAACAATATTTACCTCTCGATGGAAAAGAAAATGTATTGTGGTATCGGGCACTGCAGGCATTGTGTCATTGGAAAGTATTATGCCTGCAAAGACGGTCCGGTATTTACCTATGATACCATAAAAAACGAGGAGAACATCTGGGAATGAAACGTCTTTTAATTGATATCCCGGCTTTAATGGATTCCGGTCATTCCGTTGAAGATATTCAGTGTGAATACTTTTATCACCGGAAAAACAACGGTCAGTTTAACTTACTGGAAATTGCCGAGTTTGCGGTTTACTGCCGACAGTGCTCCGATGCGTTCTGTGTGACCGCCTGTCCGAAAGAGGCCCTCGAACGACAGGAAGATGGACTGATCAAACGTTTCAATATGCGTTGTGTCGGCTGCAAGAGCTGTATTCTGGCCTGTCCCTTTGGAACGATTTTCCCCGAGGTCATCAATTACATAACGGCAAAATGCGATTTCTGTCTGAAACAACTGGAAACGAATCCGGATTATGTTCCCGCCTGCTGCAAAACCGCACCGGAAGGAACGATTACCATGCAGGAAATCACGGCTGACGACCCCGAGAATAATGTCTATCTTTTTGGCGACCATCTGGCAATCAAAAGTCACCACTGGCGGAAGAAGGAGGATAAGGTATGATTGCGTGGATTCTTTTTCATCTTTTTGTATTTCCGGGGATGCTGTTTACCGGTGTTCTGGGATTGCTGGTGGGATGGCTGGATCGCAAAGTCAGCGCCTGGTTCCAGTTTCGGGTAGGTCCGCCGATCCTGCAGAATTTCAACGATTTTTTCAAACTGCTCGGCAAAGAGACGATCATTGTTAAAAATGCCGTGAAACCGGTTTTTATTGTGGCTCCGCTGGCAGGCTTTGCTGTGTTGACACTGATCGCGACGATTATCGGTCTGGCGCTTTTTTACAATGAAGGATTTGCCGGTGATATGTTTGTTGTAATGTATCTGACGATGACATTTTCCGTAATGGTTATTCTGGGTGGTTCATCTACAGGGAATGTCTATTCAAGTATCGGCGCCGGACGCGAAATGAAACTGCTCCTGGCCGATGAGCTGGCTTTCATTCTTGTATTCCTGGTACCGATTGTTAAATCCGGTTATCATATTCAGTTTGATCAGATTTTACAATATCAGCAGCTGAACGGCGCCGTGATTGGATCACCCTCCGGAATAATTGCCTTCATCGTCGGTATTCTTTGTATTCAGGCGAAGATGACACTTCCGCCGTTTCACATTCCCGAAGCCGAAACCGAAATTGTCGAAGGTCCTTTTATGGAATACTCCGGGCCGCTGCTGGCTTTCTGGAAACTTGACCATTACATGATGTATGTAATTTTCCCGTTTTTACTGGTAATCCTGTTTATGGGTGGTTTTAATCTGACCGGCATCGGGATTCTTTGGGCTGTTTTGAAATATCTCGCCATTGTCGTGGTAATGATAATTATAAAGAATACAAATCCTCGAATCCGAATTGACACTGCATTGAATTTTTTCTGGAAATACGCCTCACCGCTGGCGTTTATTGGTGTCATTTTAGCCGTATTAGGAGTGTAAGATGGGATGGTATAATAAACGTTTGTCAAAATCACTCTGGGTGTTTCATGCCAGTGGATCACCCTGTAATAATTGTGATATTGAAATTCTTGATTTGTTGACACCACGGTATGATGTTAAACGATTGGGAATAAAACTGGTTGGATCCGTACGGCATGCTGATGTTTTACTGGTTACTGGCATTTTTAATCAGAAGATCGCACCGCGAATAAAAAGGATATACGAACAGGCGCCAAAGCCGATTTTTGTTGTCGCCGTAGGGACCTGCGTAAGTTCCGGTTGCTGTTTTAAAGACAGTTATAACATTACCGAGAAAAGGGAGGAAGTCATCCCGATTGATATGTATATCCCGGGGTGTCCGCCAAAACCCGAATCCATGATTGAAGCAGTTGCGAAACTGATAGGAGTGCTCAATGGCTGAAGTGGAACGATTTCTTAAAGATATGGGTGGAAAGATCCATGCCAAAATTGAAAAGAAAGGGCGTCTGTATTTCAATGTTGACAATGCAGACATTAGGGAGATCGCCGAATACCTGTTTGTGAAAATGGGGTGCCGTTTATCGACGGCTACGGCGATGGAGATGTATCATGGCATTGAAGTTCTCTACCATTTTTCCCATGATAAAACCGGACAGTATTTCTGTCCCCGGGTGGTAATCAAGGATAAAAAGAACCCGAAAGTCAATTCGATCACATCGATTGTCGAAGGCGCCATCTGGATTGAACGTGAAATGTTCGATCTCTGGGGTATTGAGTTTATCGGACATCCGCGAATGGAAGAGCTACTGACGTTGCATCACCCGAATCCTGATCTAAAGCATCCATTGAGATTCAAGGAGGTTGCATGAAAGCAAATAAGATTCCGGTAGGTCCGTTTCATCCGTTATTGGAAGAAGCCGAGTATTTTGAACTGACTGTGGATGGGGAAACCGTTGTTGATATCGATATGGAAATCGGCTGGATGCACCGCGGCCACGAGTACATTTCCGAAATGAAAACCTTTACTCAATCCATTTACCTGGTCGAGCGTATCTGTGGAATTTGTTCGACATCGCATCCCCTGGCATGCGTCCATGCTATTGAAGATATTGATAATATTGAAATCCCGTTGCGCGCTCGATATATTCGAAGCCTCGTTGGTGAGCTTGAGAGAATTCATAGTCACCTGTTATGGCTGGGATTAGCAGGCCATTTTATCGGATACGATACGTTGTGGATGTGGGCGTGGAAATACCGCGAACCGGTCCTTGAAATGTTTGAGATTATTTCCGGTAACCGGAATCATTACGGTATGATGCGGGTTGGCGGTGTGGCTAAGGATGTGGATCCTGAAAAGATCGTCGAATTGCAGAAACATCTCGATATGATTGAGCGGAAGATGATCATGATTTCCAAGATTGCTAAGGATGATCCCGTACTGAGGTCCCGATTGAAGGGGGTTGGTGTTTTATCGCACGAAGATGCAATAGCTTATTGCACTACCGGGCCAACATCAAGAGCTTCAGGAGTTCCTGGTGACGTTCGGTTTGATGAACCCACAGATGCCTATGATCTGGTTGATTTCGAGCGTATTGTATTGCCGAACGGTGACGTTTATGATAAACTGGTGGTTCGTGTGTTAGAAATAATAGAATCAGTTAAAATATGTCGTCAATGCCTTGATAAGTTAAAAACAGCGACAGGGCCAATATTGAATAATGTAAAAGAAATATCTCCGGGGGAGGGAATTGGTCGCTATGAAGCGCCGCGTGGAGAGGTCTTTCATTATATTCGTTCCGATGGAACGAATCGTCCGATACGGCACAAAGTCAGGGCTCCCAGTTATGTCAATATTCCGAGTTTCAAGGCATCCTGTAAAGGGATACCCATTGCGGATGCCTTGATCACCCTGGCTTCCGTTGATCCGTGCTATTGCTGTACTGAGCGGTCATTGAAGATTATTGATAATAATCATGATCCGCAAAAACTTGATTTGTTGAAATTATCTCGGGAAAAAACCGAACGAATTCGGAGGGAGATAAATGCAGATTAATGACCTAACTTTACTCGTCTCAGTTCCGATAGTCGTCGCAATCGTTAACTTGTTTCTCCCGGTTATACTACGGAAAATTCTGAACTTTCTGGCATTGATTTACCTGCTGGTGTTGAATATTCAGATATTGCAGGCCGGAATGGGTACCGTCGTGCTTTTCGGACAGACAATCATGCAAGTCGATGCGTTGAGCGCGTTTATAAGCCTGTTTATTCAGATATTGAGTTTTATTATCCTGATTTTTGCGCTGAAGGGTGTCGATAAAAGTATCGAAAAAGCGTTCCTGGTGTTATATCCGTTAACAGTTGGGTTTTGTAATGGGGTCGTCTTCAGCACAAATTCCATCAGCCTGTTAATTTTCTGGGGATTGACCGGAATTACGCTTTACCTGTTTGCTCTTCTGGGAAACACTTCAGATACACCCAATTCAGCGAAAAAGACGATGATTATTGTCGGTGGTAGTGATGTGTTTCTGATCCTGGGTTTGATCCTTGTATGGTTCATGAATCCGATCGGAAGTTGGCAGTTATTTGGCGAGGCAATACCATTGAAGGGTCTCATGGCGTATATTGCCTTTTTCGGTTTGCTGATCGCCGCATTTGCCAAAGCCGGCAGTTTTCCGCTTCACAGTTGGGTTCCGGATTTCAGCAAGGATTCACCGGTTGAGAGCGCTGCATTTTTACCAGCCTCTTTGGATAAATTGCTTGGTATCTATTTATTGGCAAGAATAGTCCTGTCAATTTTCAAGTTAACAACAGTGATGCACCTTGTAATCATCACGTTGGGAGCCCTGACAGTAATTATAGCTGTTATGATGGCAATGATCCAGCATAATGGCCGGAAGCTGCTCGGTTATCATGCTGTCAGTCAGGTTGGTTATATGATCATGGGGGTTGGCAGCGGTAGTGTTATTGCTTTAATTGGTGGATTGTTTCATTTGCTAAATAATACAATCTACAAATCAAATTTGTTTTTGGCACTCGGATCGGTTGAGAAAAAAACCGGTACAAATAACCTGGAACAGATGGGTGGCTTGGGAACAAAAATGCCGCTGACATTTCTATTTGCCTTAATTGGCGCCCTTGCTATTTCAGGAATTCCACCTTTTAACGGATTCTTTTCGAAATGGATGATTTACCAGGGCATGCTTGAACTTGCCAAGAATGCAAGTCCGGGTTACAAGATATGGCTGCTGATCTGCCTGGTTCTGGCCGTATTTGGAAGTGCATTGACCTTAGCCAGTTTTATGAAGTTCATCCATGCTATTTTCCTCGGTCGTCGTCCGGAAAACCTGGATAATATCGAAGAAGCACCGGCTAACCAATGGATTTCAACAGGTATTCTGGCTGTTCTCTGTATTGTATTTGGTTTGTGGGCGATGCAATTGCCGATTAAGCAATTCATTTTACCTGTTGTCAATGAATATGGTTTAGCCATTCCTGATATGCTGGGATATTATAATCCGATTCTGATTCTCTTGCTGTTTGGTTCGGTGCTATTGCTTGGTTTAATAATTTATTGGAGCATTCGCAAAGTCCGCTACGATGAGATTTATCTCGGCGGTATGGAAGCCCTGGAGCATTTCAGGGTCATGGGAACGGAATTTTATAAAGAAATCCGCAATATGAGTCCCTTAAAGGCAATTTACAACGGTGCGGAGAAAAAATATTTCGATGTTTACGACGTCAGTAGTAAATGCTCATTTTCAATTACCCGGTTCTTTAAAGCAATTCACAATGGTCAACTGCAACTCTATAACCTGTGGATTGTTTTGGGAGTTCTGATCCTTTTATGGGTGGTATTATAAAATGAACATAAATCAATTATATTTCCGGAGGATTAAATGCCTGTAGAAACCTGGTTAATCTTTATACTTGGTTTTATGATTCTCGGCTCGATAATTGCCCTGGAGTTGAAAGATCTGTTGTCAGCAGTGATTTCAATCGGGATTGTCGGCCTGGGAGTCTCAATCGCTTTTCTTTTTCTGCAAGCTCTGGATCTTGCTATCGTTCAGTTCCTGTTTGAAATATTTGCACTGATTATCCTTGTCAGGGCCTTTATTGGAAAAGAGTATCACATTCAAGAGCAATCCAAAGCACATATCGTTCAGACAGTTGTTACAATTGTTGCGCTGGTTCTCATATTGGTAATGAGTATCAGGCTGTTCAGAGCGTTGCCGAGTTTTGGAAATCCGATTTTTTCAACGGCCAGCCATTATGTTCAAAATGGTGGTCAGGAAACCGGATCCGCAAACATTGTAACGGCAATTATTCTTGATTACCGGGCGTATGACACGCTTGGCGAAGTCACGGTGCTTTTTACCGCAATCCTGGGAGCGCTTTCAATATTGCGGACTAAGAAGGATAAAGCGGTGACAGGAGGTGATCATGAAACAGTTTGACGGAATGACACTGATTGTCAAAACAATCACGCGGATCAGCGTCTGGTTGATCCTGCTGTACGGTATTTATATCATTCTACATGGTCATTTAAGCCCGGGTGGAGGATTCGCCGGCGGCGTCATCATAGCCCTGGCATTTCTCAATGTCATGCTTGCCTATGGCGGGGATTTTATCAAACACTGGGTCAATATTGGTTTTTTACATGAT
>QNCV01000108.1 GCA_003645845.1 Fidelibacterota bacterium
GCGTCATCAGGCGTTTTCTTCTTCCGCCGGGGGCGGTGTAAAGACACGCGTACCCAGTTCACGATCGAGCATAATCAGTCCCTGACCGGAATCGCCGATTCTGGACAACGTCTGAACAACTTTTCCAACATTGTCTTCCTCTTCAACCTGCTCAGATACAAACCAGTCGAGTAGAACCTTGGCGGGATAGTCATTGACTTCGATGGCGACTTTCATCAGATCATTGATTTTACCGGTAATAAATTCTTCGTGAGCAAGGGCATCCTGAAAGGCTTCCAATGGCGATTTCCAAAAGGTCTTTGAAATTTCCAGGTTCTGGAGTTCGACCTTGTCTCCGCGCTCACCGATAAAATTGAAGAACTTACTGGCATGCAGCAATTCTTCTTGGGCCTGTGCGGTCATCCATTGTGCCATTCCATCAAGACCTTCGGCGACAAAATAAGAAACCATAGAGTAGTAGATATAGGCCGATTCCAATTCGTGTTTGATCTGTTCATTGAGTAATTGATAAAGTTTTTGATTCAGTTTCATAATTATCCTTTCCATAATCCGTGGACATTGCAATATTCCCGGGCTGATACTGTTTTTGCTTCGGTTTGAAAAAACGCCACCGGATCATCACCCGGTTTTAAAAATTGCCGCAGGGATTTTCCGTCGGCAATCAGCTCGATCCATTCGATAAAATGAGCATCCAGCATGGGATGCAGGGCGCTCCCGACGGTCACTTTGTAACCCCCAGCGGTTTTTTCAATGACCGGCACATGTTTTTCGGTACGGGAGTCGGCCGTCTGCTCATTCTGCAGGGTCATATTCTGACCGCAGCAGACGAGTGTTCCGCCGCCAACGTGTAAAACTTCGACAATGTTTCCGCATATATCGCATTTGTAAATCTGATTTTTTTGCATGAAATTCCCCTTATATATTTACTGTCTTAGATGAATCATCACGTACGACGTTACAATATTTGGCGAATAATGATCAAGGTGTTTTCTGCATACCTTTGCCAATATTTGAAATTTGTTTGTCAAAGTCAAAATTTATTGCGGCAGTAAAATCTGCTTGACTAAAGCGGCGGAAGGATTATATTCAGGTATTAAATGCAAAAGTGAATGCGGGAAATTGAGTATATGAAATTTTCGGACAGGGAATTTAAATCAGCATCAGAATCTGTGAAGGAAAAGATTGCCAGGGGCAGAGAGATCCAAGCAGAATGGGCCGGGTTACCCGTGGGAGAACGAGTTAGACACATTCAGCGAATCCAGCGCTTTATTGCCGAAAACAGCGCAACCATTGCTGAAACAATCAGTCTTGAAAACGGGAAAGTACCGGTGGATTCGTTGGCAACGGAAGTACTGCCCGCCGCCCTGGAGGTGCATTATTATTCCAGGATGGCAAAGCGATTTCTGAAGCCCCGGAAAATCAAATCTTCCAGTCTTTTAGTCGCTCATAAACGAAGCCGGATATACCGGAAACCTTTTGGTGTGATCGGCATTATTTCACCGTGGAATTATCCCTTTGGAATCCCTTTTCCGGAAATCATTATGGCATTGTTGGCGGGAAATGCCGTCATTTTGAAAACCGCCGGCAATATGCCTAAGGTGACGCAGGTTTTACTGGATTGTATCGGTCGGGCGGAACTGCCTGAGGGATTGTTTCAATCAATAAATCTGCCCGGTCGGATTGCCGGAGACGGGCTTCTGGAGGGAGGCATCGATAAACTGTTTTTCACCGGTTCGGTGGAAAGCGGAAAATACCTGATGAAGAAAGCATCTGAAACATTGACGCCGCTGGTACTGGAACTGGGTGGAAACGATGCGATGATTGTTTGTAAAGACGCGGATTTGGATCGCGCTGCGGCCGGTGCAGTCTGGGGTGGATTTTCCAGTACCGGTCAATCCTGCGGAGGAGTAGAACGCCTCTATGTTGCCGAAGAGATATTTGAAGAATTTCTCAATATGTTAAAGACAAGGGTGACGGCGATTAATACGCAAACCGATAATCCCTATGCGTGTGAACTCGGTTCAATGACGACTGCAAAACAGCGTGAACATGTACGGAGACACGTGGAGGATGCGCTTCAAAAAGGTGCGGTAATTGCCGCCCGATCGAATATTCCGGATGACCCGACAAAATTTTATTATCCTGCCACAATTTTGATAAATGTGAATCATGAGATGGATTTGATGAAGGAGGAGACCTTTGGTCCGGTGATTGGCGTTATGCCGTTTAAAACCGAAGATGAGGCGATCCGGTTGGCGAATGATTCGCACCTGGGATTGACCGGTTCGGTCTGGTCAAAGAATCGCCGAAAAGCCATCCGCATCGGACGTCAGATTAATGCCGGCGCCATTACAATCAACGATCATTTGATGAGTCATGGCCTGCCGGAAACACCCTGGGGCGGCTTCAAGCAGAGCGGGATTGGCCGAACCCACGGAAGACTCGGTTTCGATGAAATGACACAGCCGCAGGTTGTCGTTGATGACATCTTGTCTTTTACCAAAAATAATCTCTGGTGGGCGCCATACAACCGTCAGCAATTCGAAAGTTTGCAGGGGTTGATTAATACGTTCAAAGGCTCCGGATTTAAAAAAAGAGTATACGGCTTTCGGGCATTCCTGAAAATTATCGGACGTATGTTTTAGTTTTTTATTTTGGTTGCAGGGCGCTGCTCTGTAATGGAAAGGCCTTCCGGAGCGAACCTTCTGGAGGAGAGGAATTTTATTGACGAAGTGCCTTTTCCCGGTGGAGCTTATGGAGGAGGTGATATTTATAAATTAATCAGGTTCCTTTTCATTGAATAAAAACCTGAAAATTCTATAGAATTATATTGCCAATTTTACCCGGAATATGTATCTTGGAAGCATGCTGATTGATCCTGGAAAGCGCAGGGGTGTTTTTTTATTGCCCGGGCGGAGTAAATCAGATAGTAAATTAATAGAACTTACAATAGATAAATATTATAATGCTCAAGGAGAATTCGATGTGTGGAATTTTTGCCTATGCTGGTAAAAAAGACTGTACGGATGTCATTATAAAGGGTTTGAAATCGCTGGAGTACCGGGGGTATGATTCCTGGGGCGTGGCTCTGAAAACCGGTACGGGGATTACGTTAGAAAAAAATGTTGGGAAAGTGTCTCAGGTTGAGTCGCTTGAATCCGTTAATGCGAGGGTCGGAATTGGTCATACCCGCTGGGCGACTCACGGAAATGTATCTGTCCTGAATTCCCATCCTCATACCGATTCTTCAAAGCGGGTTTATGTTGTCCACAATGGCATTATTGAAAACATCGCTGAACTAAAGAAGTATATACCCGGGGATCTGTTTTACTCCGAAACGGATACGGAAATCATCCCGAAACTGATTGCTCATTTTATGGCAGAGATGGATTTTCCGGAAGCGGTCAAGACCGTGGCTGCCTTATTAAAAGGAAATTTCGCCTTTGTGAGCATCGATCGTGATAGTGATTATTTAATCGCCGCCAGAAATGGCAGTCCCATCGTGGCTGCGAAGAGCGGTGGAGAATTTTTTATCTCATCGGATTTGCAATCTCTGATCGCTTATACTAAGAAAGCGTTTTTCATTAACGACGGAGAAATGGTGATATATCAACTCGATAAACAATCCCTTGTATTTTACGATTTTATTGAGAAGAGAGAGGTTCATAAAACAGCCCAGAGTTATGATCTGCAATCCGGGGATATTGAAAAGGGAAACTACAAGCATTTCATGCTTAAGGAGATTTTTGAGCAGCCCGTTCGACTTGAAAACACTTATCTGAACTATGTTGATGACTTCGACATTGCATTTAGTGAGATGCTGAAGCCGACAATCGTTCAGAAAATAAACCGGATTGTCATTATTGCCTGCGGGACATCCTGGCATGCCGGTCTGGTTTCGGAATACTGGCTGGAATCTCTTGTCAATATTCCGGTGGAAGTGGAATATGCGTCGGAATTTCGCTATCGCAATCCGGTATTGACGGAAAATACACTGATCATTGCAATCAGCCAGAGCGGTGAAACCGCCGATACAATTGCCGGGATAAAGGAGTCCCGGAAATTCGGAATACCAATACTTTCGATCTGCAATGTATCGGGAAGTACGATCACCCGGTTAAGCGACGCGACGGTTTTTACCAAGGCAGGTCCGGAAATTGGTGTAGCATCGACAAAGGCATTTACAACACAGCTTGAAGTGCTGTTTTTATTGGCGCTCTATCTGGCTCAGCAGAGAGGAAAATTAAGGCATAAGGACATTATAAATTATCTCAAAAATTTGAAGGATATTCCTGAAAAAATAGAGCGGGTTCTTTCGAAAACGGATCAAATATCAACGATCATGGAAAGTCATTATGCGGTTACCAATGCGCTTTTTCTCGGCCGCGGTGTCAACTATCCGATTGCTCTGGAAGGCGCCCTGAAACTGAAAGAGATTAGCTATATTCACGCCGAAGGTTACCCGGCTGCGGAGATGAAACACGGTCCGATTGCGCTGATCGACCGCAATATGCCGACGTTCTTTATCTGCATTCGGGATCAATCCTACGAAAAAGTTCTTTCCAATATTCAGGAAGTCAAAGCCCGTGACGGAATCGTGATAGCCGTAGCAAATGATAATGATGAAAGGATCACGACTCTGGCAGATCATGTGATTTTCATTCCCGAAACCATTGTTGAACTCAGTCCCTTTTTGACGGTCATACCGCTTCAGATGCTGGCCTATTATATTGCCGACAAACGCGGTTGTGATATTGATAAACCCAGAAATTTAGCAAAATCCGTAACGGTGGAGTAATTATGAAAATAGCTGTATTTGAAGATCAGAAGACGATTGATCTGTTCCCGATTACACTGACACGTCCGGCATTCCAAGTACCTGTCGCCGGCTGGACGCTTGAAGATTTGTTAGAGATTTCTTTTCCCGATGATGACATTGAATATTATATCCGTGACGATATGACTGACTTCTTTAATTATTCGCCGATTAATCAGCTAAAGGAACGGGATTATGATTTGATGATAAGTGCCCGGGCGGTCCCGAGTATACAAAATATCAGGCGTCTTAAAGCAGGTAATAGTGGCCTCGATTTAATAGACTATCCACATCATACCATTATCTGGCATAAAAGATTATTTTCCGAGAATCTGAAACAGATGGTTGGACGAGGAAAATGGACTGAATATCAGGATAATGTATATGTCGGTAAAAATGTTAAAATTCATGGTAATGTTCACCTTGATAGTCAGCCGGGCATTATTTTACTGGATGATGACACGGAAATTTATCCATTTACCGCCATTGAAGGTCCTGTGATGATCGGTAAGAACTGTAAAATTATGGAACATACGGTAATCAGGGACCGGGTTCATATCGGCGATGTATGTAAAATCAGGGGAGAGGTCACAGAGACGGTATTTATGAGCTATTCCAACAAACAACATTACGGATTCTTAGGGAATGCTTTTGTGGGTGAATGGGTCAATTTGGGCGCCGGTACATGCAATTCCGACCTGAAAAATACCTACGGAGAAATCAGAGTAAAAAAAGGTGATCGGAAAATAAACAGCGGGGAACAGTTTCTGGGTTGTGTCATCGGTGATTTTTCTAAAACGGCAATAAATACATCAATTTTTACCGGAAAGACCGTCGGTGTTAGTAGCTATCTGTACGGATTTGTCGATGAAGATGTTCCATCCTTTGTCAGTTATATGAAGTATCTGAATTGCGGCAGTTTCATATTTAAGCTTGAAAAGGCGATTGAGACTCAAGGTCGGATGTATTCCCGGCGCAATCGTAAGCAGACACCGCGGGATGAGCGATTGCTTCAACACGTATTTGATATAACGAGTGTTGAACGGAATCGGTATATCGGTTAAAATAATACTAACTACCCATATCCGAAAATATCGTCATTGCCGAATCCATTACGGCAATCAGTTTGTCCGCATTGTGGTAGCCGATGACATGCTTGATTACCCGGTTGTCCGGCGACAGGAAAAGCATATTGGGAATTCCCACTCCCCCATATTTGCGGGCGTTTCCGTTGTACGCCACCGCTACATCGGGTTGCTTATCCACGTCGATTCGTACAGTAACGAATTTTTCGGATTTAACAATGACATTCGGCTGATTAAATGTGGAGTCTTCCATTGCCTGACAGGGCGGGCACCATTCTGCCATAAAATCCACCATAATCGGTTTTCGGGTCTGTTTAGCTATCACCATGGCGGAGTCAATGGAGTGAATCCAGTGAATTGACGGGGTTTTGTTTGTTAATCGGTTACAATTCAACAAGAGAATACTGAGCAGGACTGTGGTCAAATATGGGCGAAGACATTTCACGGGGAACCTCAATTATTTTTCAAAAAATAAGGGATTCCATAGAGGAAACCAAAAAATATTTTGGTAAAACATTTCACTGGTCTTTTCTAATTAGAATGGTTAACTTACTAACTAAGAGGATGTATGAATTTATCCTGTTTAATAGCTAAATTTACAGTATGGAAATAATCAAAAACTACGATGATTTTTTAAAGAAATGTTTGTAAAGGCGATAAAATGAAGACGATACTACTTTTCTTTACCGGCGAGAATGATCCTAACGGTCATGATCGTTTGCGCGAATTGATATTAACAACTTTGAAGAATACTGACGAAACGACTTTTGTCCTGATTATTTCTGAAGGTAATCGGGATTTGCTGACAGATTTTCCCGTTGAATACAGCAGCCGGATATTGACCTATTCCGGGGTATTTAAGAATTTTAATGAGGCTGTTATATCTGCAAAAAAAGCCGGATTATTGGATTGCAAGCTGTTGCTGCTGCATACTCCCGGTGATGATGTGGAAATAAACCAGGATGCTATTGATACATTTCATAGTTATCATGAATTAACCGGAGCGGGATTTTTACTCAGTGATCACTTTGAATATTTAGAGGATGATTCTGGGGCTGAACCGGTTTATCAGAAATTGAAACCCGGCCACGATCCCTCTAATATCATCATACCCGGCCGTGCTAACAGTCCGGTTTTATTTTGTCACGGTTCGGTGATTGCCGTGGGTTCGGAATATATCAATGAACGGGTCTTTGATTCCGAAGTCAACTACGGATATGACTATGCGATCCGCATGGGAATTCTGGCTTCAGGCGGAAGTCTCTATACCATTCCGAAACCGCTTTACAGCTTCCGACGGGGTAAACCCTACTATCCGGGTAAGGGGCTTCAGAATAAGCTCAATGCCAACCAAACATGGGAGATTGATCGGCATTTTTCCTATACGAAAGATCCCGCCCGTTTTGAATGGGGGCCGATCAGTTTTCAGAAATATCTGAAAGATATAGGGGCATTTTTACCTGATGAATATTTCCACCGGCGGGTTGAAACGGATCCGGCTTTGGGAGATGGCATCTCTTTTGTCTTACCCACCTATAACCGGGCTCACTTGATTCATTATGCAGTGGAATCGATTATAGGTGTCAGAAAGCGGGTTGAACCCGATATACCCATTGAATTGATTGTTGTAGACAACGGTACTGATAATACCGTCGATGTAATCCGGCCCTATGCTGAAAAATATCCGGAATTTATCAAATATTTCAAAGTTTCCGGCATGACACTGGGCGGTGCCCGCAATTTTGGTGTTTATAAATCCCGAAACAGGATAATTGGCCAGCTGGATTCCGATGATGTGCTGATTGGCGATCCGGTAACCAGTATCTTAAAGCAGTTTGAGCGGAGCGGCGCTGCTGCAATCATTGGAATATACCAAACCGCTGTGCGGGATTCTGAAACCGGTGAATTGACCCTGGATAACCAGGTGATTTTACATGACGAATATCTTTGCGATCAGAATAATCCACTGTTGCAGGTCTGTATTCCGGGTCCCGGCGCTCCGCGCTATTATCGCCGGGAAGCGATTATTAATGCCGGTGGGTATCCGGA